>JACOVT010000001.1 GCA_016177165.1 Microcaldota archaeon | reverse complement strand
TGCTTGTATAATTGGGGGCTCTGGGACAGGAAGGCTTCCTGCCCGAAGAAGTTTATCTTGAAAAGCGTGGCGCCGCTCTCGGCGCCTGCCTTGACTATCTTGGGCGTTTGCACCTGGATGAAGCCTTCCTTGTCCATCGCCTCGTGCAGGCTGTTCACGAGGTGGCTGCGGATGACAAATATGGCGCGGTTGCGCGGGATCCTCAAGTCCATGAACCTTGCGTTGAGGCGCGTGTCCAGCTCGCTCTCGATCTTGCCAGAAACGTCTAACGGCAGCGGCACGCCGGCCTTGCTTAGCAGCTCTATCTTCTCCGGGATGATCTCGGCGCCATTAGGGGCCTGCTCGCTGGGCTTTACCTTTCCGGAGACTGCAATAACGTCTTCCTTGCCCAAGTTGCGGGCTATTGAAAATAGTTCTGGCGTGATCGTCTTTTTGGCCAGCGTCGCTTGGGCGAACCCGTACCTGTCGCGTATGTTTATGAATATCAGGTTGCCGAGGACTCGCGTGTCCTGCACCCAGCCGCACACGGTCACGTTCTTGCCGCCGAGTTTTGGCGTGATTTCGCGTGAATAGTTGGTCCTTGTGGTCATTCAATCAAACCCCACCTGCGCTTCCACTCCGAGGAGCTGCTTTATCGCCCGCCTGAGAGTTTCTTCGCTCATGCTGACCTTCTTCATGTCCTTCTTGTCGAGTATTATTTTGGTGTGGTCGCCCTTTGTAGTGAAAACTTTGTTGACTCCCCTCAGTCGCACTGGGTAGACGAGGTCAGAGATTGTTGACTTGGCGTCGCCCTTGGAGACCACGCGGACCTTCTTTCCGAGCCGCTCTGAAAGGTCTTTCACTAGTTTTCCTCCCTTTCCTACGAGGTCGGCCACGCGCCCGCTCGTCTGGATTATCACAAGGCCGTCGACTGTGACCGTCTTGTCAAACGTCGGCTTGTCGGCTTTCCCCTCCTTTTCCATCTCGTAGAGCTCTCGAGCAACCTGAAGGTCGGTTTCCGAAACCTGTCCAGAGGCCAGGCGTGCCTCGCAGCCAGAGCAGAGGATGTCGGCCTTGATACAGGTTTCGCATATGGGAGACTTCATAAAAGCATCCAAAAGTTATTGGATGCCGCGGGTTAAAAAGCAATCTTGCAGCAGCGGCTGCAAGTCTTTGCTCGCTTGGCTCGCAAAATTCCTTGAGTTCGGGTGCTCATGCTTTCTGCGGCTTTCTTTCCTTGCGGTATTCTTCCACTATGCTGTGGATCCAGCCTTTTCCTCTTGGCTCGAACGATTCCAGCACGCGGACGAGGACGAGTGGCGCCTCGCGGTAGATCTCGCGCACGAGAGTGCATGGCTGCTCGTTCGAGCGGCACCAGTCAAACACCTGTTTGGACTCTGTGGACATCTTCTTCTCGGTCTTGAAGGGCTTGTCTGTAAGGACCTGCGAGTTCAGGTTGACCACTGCGACCTGTCCGTCTGATGCCGCCTTTAACACCTCTGCGAGCGACTTCTCGAGCGACTCCTTTTCTTTGGCTAGTGAAGCGATGTTGCGTTCTTTAGCCCTCAATTGGGTCTCCAGCTTCTTTTCATCGCCAGTCTTGCGGTGCTCCAAGGTTTCCAAGCGTTTCTTCTGCATCTGTATTATTTCCTTTTGCCCGGAAAGGCTCTCCTTGAGCCGTTTCAGCGATTCCTCTAGGTCGCGTATCTTCTCGGCGTACTTCTCGGGTGCCTTTTCGACCACGCGCACCTCCTTCTGGATGATCACGCGCGGCTCTTCCGCGAGCGGCGTCTCGTGCAGCAGGACTTCGCGAACGCGCGCCTCCCATGCGTCGCCGAACCTGTTCTCCAACTGGCGCAGCTTGCCGGAATACGTCCCGTAGGCTTTCAGCGCAGCAGCGAGCGCGTCGCGCTCGTGCGCATTGCCATGGGAATGGGGTTGAGTGAGCGCCTTTTTTTCCGCGACCTTCAGGGACTTGCGGGGCACGAACACCCTGCAGGAGAAGTTGGCAGCGAGCTTGCTCACCATTTCCGGCAGCGGGTTCTTGTCGCTCGCAATGATGACCGGCTCGCCGGCCTCGCGTAATCTGGTTATCACGTCGCCCTCGCTCAGGTTCTTGCTGCTGAACGTGCCTGCAGGCGCTCCCCTCAGGTCGACGAATGCCAGTCCTACCGTCGTTCCGGGGTCTACTCCGACAATAAGGGGTTTCATGCCATGTGCCTCCTGCCCGGCCTGCGAAGCGCTTGCCGCGCTTCTGCAATCACGCCGGCCAAGGTGGTTTTCATGAGCCTCCTGACACGTGAAGAAGTGGATGAGCCGAAAGAGCCTTTTGCCCTTAGCGCCGCTGCCGTCGAGTAGGCCACGTTTTCTTTTAAAGCATGCTTGGTTTAAGTAGCTTGTGGAGTTCCGCAAGCTGGCAGAGGCTTTCGAGCACCTTGAGGGAACGAGTTCGCGCCTCCAGATGACCGACATGCTCGCAGAGCTGTTCAAGGACGCGCGCCCGGATGAGGCCGACCGCATTGCCTACTTATTGCAGGGGATGGTCGCCCCGCCTTTTGCAGGCATCGAGATTGGTATTGGCGAGAAGTTCGTCGAGCAGGCCGTGGCTCTGGCGACCGGATATCCTGTTAGGGAAGTGGAGAAGCTCTACCGCGATCTTGGGGACTTGGGAAGCGTTGCAGAACGTCTTATTGAAAAGAAAAAGCAGGCATCGCTCGTGAAAAAAACACTATCTATTACTGATGTTTTCAACTCGTTCCGCAAGATCGCGCTGGCGGGAGGCGCGGGCTCCCAAAACATCAAGATAAGGACACTCGCCGAATTGCTAAACAACTCTTCCCCGCTTGAGGCGCGCTACTTTTGCAGGATACCATTAGGCAGGCTACGTCTCGGGGTGGGTGACCCAACCGTGCTGGACGCGTTGAGCGTAATGAAAAAGGGCGACAAGACGCTCCGCCCAGAGCTGGAGCGCGCGTACAACCTGTGTTCTGACTTGGGGCTCGTGGCGCGCACTTTCATGGAAAAAGGGGAGAAAGGACTCGAGAAGTTCGAGCTTGTGCCCGGAAATCCTGTGAGGCCGGCGCTGGCAGAGCGATTGTCTTCGGCGCGGGAAATCATTGACAAGATAGGCAAGTGTGCCGTGGAAAGCAAGTACGATGGCTTCCGTCTTGGGATTCACAAGTGGGACGGGAAAATCCGGCTGTTTTCGCGCCGCCTCGAGGACATGACGAGCATGTTCCCGGACATCGTGGACGCCGTGAAGGCGCTGAAGGCAAAGGAGATCATTTTCGAGGGTGAGGCGCTGGCATTCAATGAAACGACAGGCGAGTACCGCCCATTCCAAGAGACCATCCAGCGGAAAAGGAAACATGGCATTGCCGAAAAGGTTGTGGAGTTCCCGCTGCACGTGTTCGCGTTTGACGTGCTCTACCTGAACGGCCGAGACTTAACAGGAAAGCCCTACGAGGAACGCCGCGAGATGCTTGAGAAGCTGTTCTCCGGCGCGGGCGTTATCACGCCTTCAGAGATGCAGGTGATCAGCAGGCCGGAAAAGCTGGAGGCTTTCTTTGACGACGCCGTCTCGCGCGGGCTCGAGGGAGTCATTGCCAAGGATTTGCGGGCGCCTTATGTGGCGGGCGCGCGCAAGTTTGCATGGATAAAACTCAAGAGGTCTTACAGGGGAGAGCTGGCAGACACCATCGACGTGGTTGTGGTCGGCTATTACAAGGGAAGGGGCTCGCGTGCCCAGTTCGGCTTTGGCGGGTTGCTAACATGCGTTTATGATGGTGAAACGGACGAGTTCAAGACCATCGCCCGTATCGGTTCCGGTTTTTCGGAGCAACAGATGGGCGAGTTTCGCAAGACTCTGGATGCTATTAAGGTCCCCCGCCGGCCGGCGCGCGTCGACTCGCTTTACGAGCCGGACTACTGGGTGGAACCAAAGTACGTTGTCACCGTGAAGGCTGACGAGATAACCAAGAGTCCCTTGCATACTTGCGGAAGGGATGCGGAAGGGATCGGATACGCGCTGCGGTTCCCACGCCTTATCTCAGACCTTGGAAGGGACAAGAAGCCAGAGGACGCCACGACCGTCGCGGAGATCAGAGAGATGTACAACATGCAGAAGCGCATTAGTGCAAGCGAGGGAGAGGCCTAGCGCTTCCGCATTATGCAAAAGTACGGTTGCGGTTTTTCCTTGTGTGTTTTCAGTGTTATCCTGCGTATGTCCTCGATGTCAAAGTTGGCCATAAAAAGTCGCCTTATATCCTCCTTCGAGAACTGGTATGGTCCAGTGACGGGGTCGTTCTTGCTGGACAAAACGAGTATGAAAAGTCCGCTTGGCTTTAGCAGGCGCGACACGCTCTGTACGTACTTTTGACGCTTGCTTTTGTGTATGAAGTGGAAGCAGCACCTGTCTAATATAAAGTCAAAGTTGCCCGTGACATGGCGCGGGTCTGCTGCGTCGTCAACAAGGAAGTTCACTTTTGCCCGGGCATTTCGGGCGCGCCTTTTTGCTTCCTCTATTGCCAGTTTAGAAACGTCCAGCGCGGTGACGTCAAACCCGCTGCGCGCCAGGAAGATGGCATCGTTGCCGTTACCGCAGCCGAGCTCGAGCGCGCGGCAGGGGTTGATTTCGCCTCTTTCCACCATTCCGGCTATTATGTTGTCGGGCTCGCCGACATCCCATGGGGTGGTCTTGTTTTCGTACACCCGCTCCCAGTCGCGGTCTATTCTCGCATGTTCTTTCATAGTAACTTGTAAATACTCGCGCGTGGAAATAAAAAGCATGGCACACGTGGACTTTGACAAGCTGATCGACCAGCACCTTTACAGGGAGTTTCGCCCGAAGCGCCAAGGGGTGTACTACCCGAGCGAGATTGGGTCGTGCCTGCGCAAGACGTGGTATTCCTACAAGCGCCCGCTCAAGGCGACTCCGGAGCTTACCAAGATATTCCAACTGGGTAACATATTGCACGACTTCATCGTGCAGGTGTTGAACAGCGAAAAGGTGAAGGACGTCCAGCTGCTGTCTTACGAGTTCCCGTTAAAGCAGCAGATTGGCGACCTGACCGTGTCTGGAAGGGTCGATGACCTGATACTCGTGAAAGCCTCTGGCAAAAAAGTGCTGGTGGAAGTAAAGTCTACCGGCGGAGTGGACAAGATCGACGGGCCAAAGCTGCCGCACGTTTTGCAGCTGCAGTTCTACATGCATGCCGCTGGCGTGCATGACGGGATACTGTTGTACGTCGACAAGAGCACCCTGAAGACGCGGTCGTTTCCGGTGGATTACAGCGAGGTGCAGGCAGAGGCGACGAGCGAGCGCTTCAAGAAGCTGCACGAGTTGCTGAAAAAGGGCGAGCTGCCTGAGCCCGAAGCAAAACAGGTCTCGTCGATGAACTGGATGTGCTCGTTCTGCGAGTACAAACCCCACTGCGACAAGGATGAAAAGTAGTTTTTCCGAGGTTTTTCTCGATGCAGGTGAGACAACGATCTCACTCTAACAGCGGAAAAAGCTCTGCGACAAGAACGAGAAGTGATACAACGGGCGCGGCATGCTAAGCTGGTATGGAAGTTTTGGGTCCCCTTATTCGGCTTCTTCTTGGCGCCTTCCGCGGCGTTGGTCGACGAAGCGCCTAAAGCTGGCCATGCCCCTGGCAGCTTCTTGCACACTGAACAGGCGGTGCGGTCGCCCATCAGGCCCTCTAATTTTGGCGCGGTAGAGGGCTTCCAGGCTTCTCGGCAGGCTATTTCTCCCTCTGAAGAAGCGTATCACGTGGTCGCGGAAGAGAGTTCCGGGCGCGCTGCCTGTTAGGGGCCCTCCTGTTGGGTGAAGCCTTGTCTGGCCCTGGGGTATTGTGGCGACTGCGCGAGCTATGTCGGTAAAGGGTCCTTCTCGTATCACTCTTGCCAGCGGCCTATCGGGTCCCCGGATACGTAGCGCTGGTGTAACTTCAAACCTGATTTGGGTTGGTCCGCGCCTCATCCTTCTTGCCATATTAGCCCCACACCCCTGTGATAAGTGCGTGTGTCCTAAGAAGCCCCCTGCTTTTTGGGGTTTACAGGCCTTTTCCAGTGAGCCACTTGACTGTCGAGATGAACATGCTGGGAGTGCAGCCGGGGTCGTATGCGAAGTAGACCACCTTGCCGCCTATGAAGCCGGTATCGCGCGTCACAACCGCGGGTCTAAGCGTCTTCTTTTCGTTTACGGTCCCTGCGAGGAACGCGATTGGGGAGCCTCCCGGCGCCACGTTTACGTCAATCACTTGCAGGTTGTCGTTGCAGGTTGGCTTTGCGTCATTGTGTATGGTGAAGCGCGGGCCGTAGCCCTTGACTATTTCGTTGAACACGTCGAGCACCCGGAGCTCGAGCCTCTGCACGTTGGTGTTATTCGTGAATTTGAGCGGGGCATCTATGTTGGCGTCGAAGCCGAGCTCGACAGGCATTTCGCCTATGATTCCCCAGCCCCTCAGGGTGGGCTCGTCCGGGTCGGTTGTTCCGGCGTCGCCGATGAGTATTACCTTGCCGCCGCCTTGAATGTATTCGCGTATGCGTTCCTTTGCCGATCGCGTGTAGGCGCGCTCGCCCACCATTATTACCACGTCAAAGCCCTTGAGCAGCGAACCGGTTGTCCCTATAAGGTCGGGCGTTGCCTCGACGTACTGCATGTGGTAGTCGCTGCGGGCTATTGACCCATTGAGGAATATTCCCAGCTCGGGCGCGACCACTTTGGTCGGCTCTGCGGCGCCCCCTGCCGTGAGGTCGCCTAGTATCAGGAAGTTTACCTGCTCGCCGCCGCAGAAGAGTGATGAAAGTCCTGGCACGTTGCACAAGAAGGTTGTAGTTTTGCCGAGGAGGACTATTCCGATTATAATAAGGATGAGTATTGGTATGAGGCTTTCCTTGTATTTTCGCGGGGCAGCCCCTTCGTAGTATGGCACGTCAAACGATTCCGGCATGTTTTTACCTTCGCGTCGCTTTCACGCTGCTTATGTTGCTCGTGTTTATAAAGTATGCCCCCTTGCGGGGGCATTACTTTTTTTGTTTATCATTTTGCTGGTTTGTTACCCTACTTACCGTCGGGTTACCTTAGTGCCTTTATCACGTTCTGGAACAGCCTTGGGGTCTTCCACGGCTCGTATGCAAAGTAGACGACCTTGCCTCCGAAGCCGAACTCGTACCATACCACCGCTGCGAACGTTCTTGTTTCTCCTGTTCCGGGGTCGTAGTCGATGCGCACCAGCGTCTGGGCGCTTCCTTTGACCACATTGACCGGGGTGACTGTTACAGAGCCGCCTTGGTCGAATGGCACGGTTGTGCCGAACTCCTTGACTATCGAGTTTTCAGGCTGCAGTACCTTCATCGAGAGCTTGGTCACAGGGAACTGGAACGAGGACTGTTGGGCGTCGCAAACCCCAAGGGTCGGCGGGTCCCTGCACCTTACAGGAATGAAGTCGCCAATATGGGCCACCCAGCCGTTTGTCGAGGAGCTCTTCGGGTCGCGCGAACCGGCAACGCCATACATTACCAGCTTGCCATTGCCTTCGAGGTACTTGCCAAGGTAGTTGCGGAACGTGTCTGGCAGGTCTGCGCCGTTTTCCGCGATTGTGGGCGACAGGATCACCAGATTATACTTTTTGAGGTATTCTGGCGATGCGATCGAGTTGAGCTGGTCGATGCTGATAGGATCCACGTTGATTCTCAGGTCGGTGCGGATCTCTTCAAGTTGTGAGCGTATGTTGTTGTCCTGTCCGACGAGCAGCACGTTGAGCGCAGGCGCGCCGAACACGTCGCCGATGACCGGGATGCTTGCCAGCCAACCCAGCTTCCAGGCGACCACGATGAAAACTAGGATCAGTAGAAGAACTGGTATTGAAACTTCAAGCCTTCTGTGCTTCCCGCCCTCTCCGGGCAGGTATCCGCCGAAATCTTCTTCCATTATTATATCACCATCCGGTCTGACTGCGTTTATTACGCCGATTCCCCTTTTTAAACCTTTGCAAAGATTTTGCACCCAATTCAACTTATGAGAAAGTCGATCATGTTGTTTATCAGGTTGGAGCCCGCTCCCTCGGGGGTGTCTTGGCCGCCCAGCCTGCCGATTTCCGGCGGGAAGGCGTAGAAGACCACCAGCCCGTTCCCTCCTATAAGCGGCCCGCGCGGGTTGGACACGAGTATAGCCGGGTAGAGCCGTCCGGTCACCGCGTCTTCGACGTTCATTACGACGCGGGTGCGGATGCGGTAGTTGTCGGCGCTCACTATTGCCAGCTGGGAATTGCCGAGGAATGCACGCCCTGCGTAGCCGCGCACGAGCGCGTGGCTTGAGTCAATGGTGCGCGTGTAAAGGCCGGCGTCGGCAACAGAGCCCACAAAGTCGACTCCCAATACCTCGTTGCCGAAGTTGACCGCAGGCACGTAGGCGCCTGTTTCCTGCCTTGTGGGCCCGCGGTTCCAATAGTTGACCGCGTGGTTATACTCCAGACTATCGGTTCGGGCGCCGAACTTGCAGTCGCCAAGCTGGTCGACCGTAAGGACGGTCTCGTCCCCATAGTTGAATTTGGCTTTTGCGAAATCGATGCACGCCTCGATGCTTTCCGCGCCGCGCTTGTCG
>JACOVT010000108.1 GCA_016177165.1 Microcaldota archaeon | reverse complement strand
GCCATGGTATGAATGAGGCGTCCGACCAGCTTAGGTCAATAATCAAAGCGAGCGAAGCCGAGTTCAACCAGTACCTACTTGATCAGCCGCGGATTCCAAGCAAGCTTAAGCAGCTCAAGAAAACCCTGCTGGCAAAACTAGAAATTAGGTGACTCGTGAGCCGCCGTTCGGCAACGCGGCCAGTACGTCATCCAGAGTTATTGTGGCGTCTGTGAAGAGCTGCTTGAGCTTCGACAAGACAAGCTTGGCGGCGTCGCCTTTCGATCCGCGCGCGTTCGGCTTTAGTGAGACGCCTTTTTTGCTAACAAGTGTAGGAAAAACAACAACCTTTCCGCTTTCAACGCTAACTGCCAATTCCAGCGGCGTGTTGCGGAACCATTCCCGTTTGCCTTCGATCACGAACGCGCCTTTCGCGAGGTATTCGCCGCTCTTTGCGGCTAGCTTTACCCGGGTGGAAGGCACGGCGTAGACGTCGACGCTCGCCAGCCCGTTTTGCCAGGCGCGGGAAAAGCATGCAGCAAGGCAAGCAGCTGCCCGCTTGTCTTCTTCAGTTGCTTTTGTCCCTTGCTTTAGAACTACCGCGCTCGCGCCTGTCACGTCGGCGTGGAAGAACAGGTCGCCCGGTTCGAGGTGTTTCTTGACTACCATCTCGTTGCTCTTGGCGTCCCTGCCGCCGATGATGAGGAGTCCTGATGGCGAGCGGGACCAGTGGAACTTCTCATACCAGTCGCGCTCGCGGACCACGCGCTTTTCAAGTGGTTTCGGGAGCGCTCGGGCTGCCCGCGCTCGCTCCTGATACAGGAGCGCTTTTGTTTTTTCTACTTCTGCGAGCAGGCGCGCGAGCTTTGCCCTTAGCTTTTTTGACTTGTCGTAATACGCCGCCGCGTTTTGCTGCGGCGTCTTGCGGAAGTCCAGCTCCAGTTTCATCAGCTTTAGACTCGCTTGCTGGCTTTTTATTGCCCCATGACTCCTTGCTCTTGCACTTGTGGTTGATGCACATCTCAAACCCACGAGCTTTGAACCGCTTGACTTGGATTACCATCATGCCGCACTCGGGACACTGTCGGTGCAGCACGGTGATTTTTCCCTTGGCTGGGAGTGGGAAGCCGTTGCGGCAGCCGTTCTTGTAGCCGGTGCAGCCGACGAAGCGCGTCCCCCGGCGCGTGGTGATTATCGTCAGGTCGGAGCCGCACTTGTCGCACTTCCCAACGAGCAGGTCGGCGCGCTGAGCTTGGCGTATAGAGTCGCCGATGACTTGCTTTCCGGATTCCAGCTCTTTTAGAACGCGCAGCAGCATGTTGCGCGAGTCGTCGACCACCTCTTCTTTACGTTTCTTGCCCTGCTCTATCAGGTCCATCTCGTCTTCAAGGTTGGAGGTCATCGTCGGCGTGGTTATGTCTGCCGCGGTTTTTTCGAGCGAGTCTATCACGGCAAACGATACTTCTGATGGCGTGAAGGATTTCCTGCCGGTAAGGTAGCCCCTGTCGAGCAGCTTTTGCAGAACCTCGGCGCGAGTAGAGTTGTGAACAACAACTCCATTCTCAAGAGCGAAGTTGGGTGTGCGCGGGTTTATCGTGATGTCATAGACCAAGTTAGTTTGATTCACTGGTTTTGAACGCAAAACCTCTAGAGTCATAACACATGGCGCAAGTATATTCTCTCCAATTAGTGAGTGAACAAGGTCCGAGTATGGTTTTGCCAAAAAGTACGTGACATTTCTTTCTTCTGAGTGGTTTTTTGACAATATCTTTCTTCTAGCAAGCCCCTTCTCAATCAACCGTTTGAGGTATACTCTAACAACCGCCTTGCTGAAGCTAAGCTTTCCGCTAAGCTCAGACGACGTATGGTCTTTGACAGCCAGCAACCGCAGTATTTGTTTTTCTTTCCATAGCATAGATTTTGATGAAGTCCCACCGGCCTGTTTAAATTTGTTGGAAAGCATTTCTATGATTCTCTGCTTTTTGATAATCGACGCTATTGGAATCTTTTCTAGGAACTTTTGAATGCTCTTCTCTTTTCTCATGTAGAGCTTGTGCTGATTTTCGTCTATTGTGGAATCGACACTAATGTGATGGAGCATTTTTCGAAGTAGTTTAAGGTAGTTGTTGTTAGTGTTTGAAATGAATATTTTGCGTTCATTTTTATAGGCGTGGCCCTCATCATCAAAGAACGCTCCGATAAAGTCTGTGTAGAAATCTTCCGTTACATACTTGCCCGGGGCTGTTAGAGCAGGAAACAGTATCCTTCCAATAATTGAAGGTACCCTCACGTAGTATTTGGCAGACCTGTGTTTTGATGAGAGTTTATCTAGCCTTATTTCAGGCTCGTAGCCGAAAACCAACCCGACATCTTTTGCAAAGCGCAACAACAGATCTGGATTGGTGTTTGAGTACCTAAAGTCTACGCAGTTTTCTCTAGCTAGTTTGGAGAAGTCGATCGACCCGTCTCCACAGAAGTTGGCGATAATTCTAGCAAATGCGCTCGAAGAGCGTACAGGAAATGGGTTTCTTATTTTAAGTAGCTTGTTTACTCCAACCAAAGTTTCCGGGAATACTCCAAGTCGTTTTATGGCCCACAATGGAACATCGCGTTTACCTGTTTCGTAGCTAGACAAGTTTCCTTGTCCCACACCCAGCAAGCCACCAAATTGGTTGCATGAAATCCCACTGTTTTCTCTGATCTCCTTCAATCTTGACCCTATTGGAGCAAAAATGCTTGTTTTCTTATTACACGCGGCTAGGAAATCTTCCCAAGAAATGGCTATCTGCCCGATCCGAGTGGGGTTATCAACGCGAATGACTCTGTCCCCAGAATTCAGCTGGCGGGCAGGGACGTATCTATAGTGCTTTCCGTTGAAGACTAGGAATGGGTGATCCGCTGTTGAGCTAACTTTATAGCCGTCTGCAAAAGTAACCTCATACATTTGCTCGTCATAATCTTTCATTCTGCGAGTCATGTAAGTTAGTCGTGGGTTAATCACGCTTGGTCCGTCTATAGAGACGCACGAGTAGTTGTTTCCCTTCTTAACGTACTCGAAGAGCTTGCTCAAGGAGATAGTTTTTTCATGCGAATCATTTAGTACCTTGACTTTTGTTTTGCCACTTAAACACTTGGTACCAAGACGCATCTCTTCCATTAATTTCAGCAATGCTGATGGAGAATAGCGTGGCTTCGGTTTCGTCTCGTCTTCGCGGACATCTAGTTTTTCTACTCCGGCCGTCTCGCCTTTCGAGAGTTTGGGCAGGAGCTCTTCCTTGACTTTCGAGTATGTGTAGTACTCGCGCCAGCCTGCGCGCAGGATGGTTTTACCGCGGGCGATGAAGCGCTCGCCGGCAAAGTCCAGATCCGCGCGGACAGTGGATAGTTCGGCGTCAGGCGCCAGAGTTGCCATGAATCGCCGGCAGACCAACTCGTACACTTTCCACTCGAGCGGTTTGAGGGTCTTGGGCGCTGCCTCCACCGGGTGGATGGGTGGGTGGTCTGTGGCTCTTTTCTTGCCGGCTGTTGGGACTAGCTTTTTTTGGGCCAGCAGCTTTTCGGCAAGCGGCTTGAAGTCAGGGACTTTTGCGATGGCGGCGAGCGTCTTGCGCAAGTCCAGCGTCTTCGGGTAGGCGGTGTTGTCCGTTCTCGGATAGGAGATGAAACCGTTTATGTAGAGGGATTCGGCTATGCTGAGTGCTATGGAAGGCTGCAAACCTATCGCGGACGCGGCGCGCAGGAACTCGTTTGTGTTGAATGGGGCTGGTGGTGGCGTCTTGACGAGCGATTCCTCGACGTTTAGGACGCTGGCCTTGTCGCCGTTCAGTTTGGCGATTCGGTCGGCTTCCTTTTTGTCAAACAGCTGGCCGGCCTCGTGTTCTGCCCGGAACTTTTCGCCGTTCTTGTCGCACAGTATCGAGGCAGTCCAGAACTTTTTTGGGACAAAGGAGCGTATTTCTTTCTCGCGGTCGACGCACAAGGCCAGCGTCGGCGTCTGCACGCGTCCCACGGAAAGGAACTGTTTGCCCAGCCTGCCTGAGGCTAGGGAAATGAATCTCGTGAGCGCTGCCCCCCAGATGAGGTCGATTTCCCTGCGGGAGTCGGCAGAGTCGGCTAGGTTGTAGTCAAAGTCTGCCAGATTGGCGAAGGCCACCTTGACGTCCTCGTCTGTGAGCGCGGAAAAGCGCGCCCGCTTGACCGGAAGCTTTTTCACTTCACTGACTATCTGGATTGCTTCCCTTCCGATGGATTCGCCTTCCCGGTCGTAGTCGGTGGCAATGACGAGCTCGTTGCAGTCGCTGGCGTAGTGTTGCAAGGCATTTGCAATGGAGCGGTTGACAAGCTCGTACTTCAGCGGCGCTCTGGCCAGATCGTCCAGCTTGGTGTCGTTCCAGTTCTGGGTGCTTTCGGGAAAGTCGACGTTGGTGACGTGGCCTTTTAGCGGGACGATGACCGCGTCTGCAAGAACCGGGCATTCTACTCCGGACTGCCTCGTTATTTTGGGCTTGCCAAGGATCGAGGCTATGCGCTTGGCTGCCAATGGCTTCTCTGCTACAATAAGTTTCATCATGGTCACTTTTTGTTGCCCGCGCTGGCGCGCGGCAGAAAGAGAGTGGATTGGGATGTATAAAAAGTGCTATGAAAAGCTCGTCATAGTTTCGACAACGGATACCTCTGTATGTAGTATTCGGTCGCGAAAATCTGCAATAGCGGAAGAGCGACGAAAAGCGTTAGCATGAGCGAGATAACCTTGTGCTCCCATATCAGGAACTGGCCAAGCGCCACTTCTACCACTGAAACGAGGAACAGTGCCACAAATCCGAACACCGCGTATGCGGGGACTGCCTGCGGCACCCGCTTTATGAAGGCGATCGTATCCTGAAGCGCAAGCATGATGTCAAGGTCTTCGAGCACGAGTATCTGGGGCGTGAAAGTGAAGACAAGCCAGAACACGAGCAGTATGAGGTGGGTGATCGCGCGCGGGACGTTTAGGGCGTCCAGCACCACGCCGAGCAGTATGGAAAGGAACCCGACTATCAGCAGGAAGGTGAACACCCTCCTGACGTAGCGCGGAAAGACTGCTGCGACCTTGCTGAAGCTGTTGTTGTCCAATGTTTCCTTGAGTTTCACTATGGTCACCAGCGCGGCCAAGAACATTGATAGCAGGAAGAGGGAGATGAGCGCCACTGCGGCGATTACTATTGCCTGCAGGGGCGAGAAGTCGAGGTAGACGCTCGAGAACCTGAGGAAGGAGGCGCCGCCGGCAACGTAAGAGGCTATAAAGTAAAGAAGCACGAGCGAGAAGAGGACGAGGGCGCTGGACGCCGCTATGAGGCGGAAGGACTGGGCGTAGATCTGGAATGTCTTTTCGAGTGCGCTTGCCATTGTTTTTGTTAAGATTTGGGTGTATTTAAGACTGCGCCGGCTGCTGATTGACTGGCTTTGGCGGTTGCTGGGCGTTCTTTTGGGCGACTTCCACGAGCAGTCGGAGGAAGCCCCCGAGGAAGAACGCAACGGTCATCCACATGAAGATTCCGCTATAGCTTTCGTAGAACAGCTTCAGGTCTGGTATCTCTAGCCTGCCCGAAAAGAAGGCTGTGAAGATCATGGTGGCGGTGAAGGAGATCGCGGGGAGCACGAGCACAGTTGCCGGGTGGGTGGCCTGCTCTTTTGAGAAGCCCATCTCCAGCAGCAGTTCCCTGAACACCAGTGATATGATGAAGGCGAAGGCGAAAACAAAAGGCAGCGCGTATCCCATAATATTCCCTCTCTTGCCTGTTCCCTCTCTTGCCTGTTCCCTCTCTTGCCTGTTTCCTCTCTTGCCTGTTCTCTCACTTGCCGGTTTTTGCCGCAGGCGCCACGCGGACTGCTGTCCCGAAGGCGAATATCTCGGCCGCTCCCGGCGATATGGAAAGGCTGCCGAACCGCGTTCCTACAACAGCGTTTGCGCCCAGCTTGCGCGCGTTCTCGACGAGCCGTTGGACGACGTAGAAGCGCGCGTCGTTGATCATTTCCGTGTATTCCTTGACTTCTCCGCCGACTAGGATGCGCAACAGGGCGATGATGTCCTTTCCGACGAACTTTGCCCGCACGGTTGTGCCCCACACGAGGCCGCGCACTTCCTTGATGGCAAAACCGGGAACCTGCTCGGTGGTGACTATGTGAACGTCCTCTGAACGCGGCATGAGTTGATTGAGTGGTGAGCGTTATTTAAAGCTTTGTCTGCAAAATACACTCGTGGAAATCGAATTGCCCTGGACTGAAAAGTACCGCCCGCGCAAGCTGGCGGACGTCGTTGGGCACAAGGAGATCGTCTCGCGCTTGAAGGCGTATGCGGACGACAAGAACATGCCTTCGCTCCTGTTCGCAGGCCCTGCTGGTGTTGGAAAAACGGTGTGCGCGATTGCGCTCGCGAACGAGGTGTTTGGTGACACAGTAAGGCAAAACCTGCTAGAGTTAAACTCGTCGGATGAGCGCGGGATAGACATAATACGGGGGAAGATCAAGGACTTCGCCGCGATCCTGCCGTTCGGCGGCTCGCAGTTCAAGCTCATCTTCCTGGACGAGGCCGACGCGCTGACTCGTGATGCGCAGAACGCGCTCCGCAGGACGATGGAAAAGTACGCCGGGACGGCGAGGTTCGTCATGTCGTGCAACTACTCGTCGCGCATCATCGAGCCGATCCAGTCGCGCTGCGCGCTCTTCAGGTTCAAGCCGCTTTCAGCGGACGAGGTAAAGAGGATGCTTTCCCGCGTGGCAGAAGGGGAAAAGCTCCACCTGACAGAGGATGGGGGTGACGCGCTCGTGTATTCGAGCGAGGGCGACTTGAGGCGGGCCATCACGCTGATGCAGACAGCCGCTGTGGGCGGCGCCAAGAAGATCAGCGAGGAAGAGGTGATTAAGGTCGCCTCGCGCGCACGCCCGAAGGAAGTAAAAGAACTAATCGAGCTGGCCCTGGCTGGCAAGTTTACGGATGCGCGCGGAAAACTGGACAACCTGCTCCTCGAGCACGGGCTGAGCGGCGAGGACGTGCTGTCGCAATTGCACCGCGAGCTCGTCTCGCTTGATGGGATTGAGGACCGCAGGCGTCTCGAGATTCTGGACAGGCTGGGCGAGTGCGACTTTCGCCTCAATGAGGGCGCCAGCGAGCGCTTGCAGCTGGAGGCGTTCCTCGCCTACATGTGCATGAAAAAGCAATAGCTATCAGTTGGGCGCAGAAGAAGCAAAGGCTGTTCTCATGCACGTTTGGATTGCGCCGCAGGGGGAAGGAACGAAAGATTGCTGAAGTTCACTGCGCTTCCGGGCGCGGTTCAACTACTTCTGCTCGCTGGCCGCTTGACTTTGTTCTCATCAATCTAATTAGCAGCGCTAAGTGGTAGGTTTTGTGCCTATGGAGGCCCTGTGGTTCTGTTTTGTGCTTTTGGGGACCCGAGTCCTGTTGGATTATCTTTTGGGGCCCGAGAGTTCTGTTGGATTATTTTTGGCGGGTTAACCTTATGGTGCGCTGTAGCCAACGATGTTGAAGAAGAAGTTGGCTCCGCCGGCTTGTTCTGCAGCACTGATTGCATTGGTCAAGGCTCCTGTGATTGTCCTGTTCATTATCTCAAAGGTCATGTTTTGGCCTGCGCTGCAGTTGAGCGGTATCGGGTTGAACTCGTAAGATTCTGCTGCAAATGGTGCTCCTGTTGCCCAGAGTTTTTGCCAGACTGTGTTGGTCTGACCCGCAGAGCCGGTGCATGTTATTTTGATAAGGGGTGCGCCCGTCGCAAGGTGGGTGAAGTTTCCACTGTAGGAGAACGCCACTAGGTGGTTGCGTAGTCCGGTCTGTCCGCCCCAAGTGAAGTTGCTGACTATCCCGCTAGAGCTGGTCATGTTTGTCGACCGTACTGCGGTCAGGTTGGAATAGTCGGGTATGACGTATCCTGGGTTGGTCATGTTAAATACGGATCCTGTTATGCCTACTTCTGAAACGTTAAGAGGACTTCCTGCGTTGGACACGGTCACGTTCACAGTGCCACCCGCGCTCGTCACGTTTAGGGCGCTTCCCGCATTAGAAACGGTCACGTTAATAG
>JACOVT010000103.1 GCA_016177165.1 Microcaldota archaeon | reverse complement strand
TTCCAAGCCTGGAAGAAACCCTGTTTCTTCCCAGATCACGAAGAAGCTTTTGCTTCTTCGATGATCAGACCTTAGCAGGGGAAAAAGCTCTACCACGGGACAGGCTTGCAGTTCAGCTCGTGGCCCAGCCAGTTGAGGAAAAGGTGTATGCCGGGGGTTGCCACCAGTATAACGAGCAGTTGGTTCCATGGTGGCACCATTATCGGAGCGGCGAACAGGATTGCGCCGAGCACGAAGTTCAGCTGGTCCCATAACGGCGCTTTTTTCCCGCGCCCGAAACCCATCCTGCGTTTTACAAAGCTGCCCAACAAGTCGCCGGTCATCGACCCGATTCCGAGCATGAGGCCCAGCAGGGCGTATGTCCCTACTCCCCCAACTTCGAGCCCGGAGCCCTGCAGGAAATAGCCTTCCGTAGTGCCCGCAGCGAACGCAAAAAACACGCCCAGCAGGAAGCCGGCCCATGTCTTGCCGTCGCCGAATAGTCTCCTTCCGTCAGCTAGTTTCCTGCCACTGTCTATGGGTTTGCCGTGGCCGAACAATGCAGCGCTAGCATTACCTATGTATGCCGGGACGATGAAAAGGAACGCGTTGATTATTACCAGCGGGACGTTGCTCATGCCAGCACGTTACCAAAAATTATCGCCGTACCGGCGCCGCCGACTGTGCAGATGAAGTTGGTGGCCCAGTTTTTTATCATGTTGCGGTTTTCCAGCGTCGCGCCTATGAACGAGTCGATCGCGCTTCCGATAAAGCCCGCCATGACTGCTATGTATATCGTCTTGGCTTCTGGGACTATTGGATAAGCAGCAAGCCCTATGACGAGCCCGCCCAGCACCGATGCCGCAGTTCCTAACAGCGTGATCCCGCCGTTCGTCCCTGTCTTTACGCGCCTTAGAGTAGTTATCATAACAGGCGACCTCTTGGA
Organism: Microcaldota archaeon; assembly: GCA_016177165.1. GTDB lineage: Archaea > B1Sed10-29 > B1Sed10-29 > B1Sed10-29 > JACOVT01 > JACOVT01. The sequence continues at coordinate 1,749 of JACOVT010000103.1, read as the reverse complement.
CAGCATTCCCACTTCTGACGAGAGCGTATCTCCTGTTGCCGCAGCGAATGCGCCCATGAACCCGTAAAAGTTGCCCATGTAAGCCATCACCGTGGCGAGCCCGGCATTAGCAAGAGCGTTCGAGTAGGTGCGCGTCTTTTGGGCCACCTTGAGCTTTTTCTTGACAGATTCCTTGAACCGAGTGGCCAGCATCCCTGCAAAAAAGAAAACGTAAAGGAGCGCAAGCCAAAACGGGCCCTGATAGTGCAGTATGGCATAGCTCATTATCAGCCCTACGATGACGCCGGACAGAGTCAGCGCGCGGGAAGCCAGCGCTCCAAAAGCCACCACTAGCGGGGACGCGTAGATTATGTATGTGAATGGCTCGATCATTTTTTCACTGCTGTGCTTGCACGGCTAGTTTCTGCTCCTTTTTAGGCTCTGTTTCCACCAGTTCCAGCTTGTAGACTTCCACGCGCCTTGTCGGGGCTATGTTCTTGACGGCCTTGAACACTTCAGTGGCAAGGCCGCCGAATATGCCCTTTTCCACCGCGTGTATGAACGTCTCCTTGGGCACATCCTGTGCCATGATACGCGCCATCTCGCTTCTGATAGCTGCCTTTTTTGAAGAGTCGAGCTTGCGTGCCGTGAATACGAACGTCGTCACTTGGATCCGCTTTCCATCGCTCGTCTTGAGGGACTGGATAGTCCTGATCATGCTCCGTCTCCTGCGCACGTTTCTCCTGAGGTACTCGCGCATGAGCTCAAAGCCTACCAGTTCGGTGTACGCGGTCTTGCCTTTTACTTCACGCACGCGCAACCTCAATTTCACGAACTGGTGGTTTATGTTACTGGTTATTTCCCTTAGGGTTATTTCGGCAATACGGCCAATAACCTTCTCGATCTTGTCTGTCGGCGTCAAACCTATCTGTTTTTCCTCGAGCTCCGCTGGCGCTACTAAGGTCAGCCATTCCTTCTTTTTCCATGCGTCTGCTGTTTTCCTTTTCTTTACTGCCATGGCTACACCGGTTAACTCTTTAGCAGGAGTGCGGCTTCTTCCGGCTTGTATGTCCAATCCAGCCGGCCTGTGCGCCTGTAATAGGCCGAGAGCCTGCGTATTTTGGATTCGGTCAGCTCGAGCGCGCGCCTGTTGTGCAAGTCTTTCTTGTTTGAACTCATGTGTTTTTGCAGGCTGACGGCGCGCTCCAAGAGGTTGAGCAGGTCTTCCGGGAACTTGTGGCCAAGCCCGTTTTCCTCGAGCACTTGGGAGATGCTCTTCCCTAATATGGCTTTTACGCTGGGGATTCCATGCTGGTCACGTAGTATCACGCCTATGGTGCTCGCAGTTTTACCCTGCTTCGCCAGCTGCGTTATTAGTTGGGTGACCTCTTCCTTAGGGGTCTGCATCCATGCGGGAACATCCCTGCTAGGCAGGTGTTTTGACCCCGACTTTCCGCGTTTGCCTGTATGCATTCTCGCCATGAGCAAGACAACCTTTATTTGCGCTGAACGGGCAGCCCACTGTTGGAAGGCTCCCTCTTGAAACGCGCTTTCAATTAGCAACAGTTTCCCCTATTTGAAAGGAAAAAGAGCTACCTTCCTTCTGGCGTACGGGGTTTTTAAAGGCTACTTTGAAGTCCCGCAGGAGTTTAAAGGTTACTTTGAAGTCCCGCAGGAGTTTAAAGGTTACTTTGAAGTCCCGCAGGAGTTTAGAGGTTACTTTGAAGTCCCGCAGGAGTTTAAAGGCTAGCCCCAACACCACCCCAAACC
>JACOVT010000102.1 GCA_016177165.1 Microcaldota archaeon | reverse complement strand
GCGCCAGTTCTGCCCGTTCGTTGGGGTCGTTTACAAATGTGACGTTTTCTTGCTGCAATAGTTCGTATAAGCCGCCCTTTTTTCTTCCTAGAAAAAGCACCCTAAGCTTTCTTAGGTTGCTTCCCCACCTGGTTTTGATGTGTGCTAAGGCCGCATCGGCCGCTGTTACCACGTTTTCTTTTGGAATGATTATTCCGGATTCCTCGAGGCGGGAAGCAAACTCGGTGCTGGAGTTGTGGCCGGTATTAGATAAGCAGCCTATTTTTACGTTGCGCTCTGCAAGCTTGCTGACCAACTCTTTTACTCCTGGAAGTGGAATGAATTTGTCATGTTCTGTATAGTAAGAAAATAGCAATCCATACCCGGCGAAAACAATCGCATTCTCTGGCGACAATTCTAGTTTTTTACCAGTTTGGTTCATACTCCAAGCACCTTTTTTGATTCTTCAGATATTTCTATGCTGGTTTTGTGTTTCTCCACGCGAGCCCCGTCTTTAGATATTGAAGTGACGATAGGTGTTCCGCCATACATTTCTATTGCAGACTTAACAAGTTCTTGTTCCGGCGCCAGGCAAATCATGCACTTGCCGCCGCCTGCGCCGCTTATCTTTGCCCCAAGCGCGCGCGCCTGGCGCGCGGCATAGATCAGCTCGCTCAGCTTGAGCGTGTTGACGCCCAAGGCATCCAGTAATCCCTGGTTTATGTTCATGAGTTCGCCGACCTCGGCCAAGTTGTTTTCAGCGACTGCTTTTGCCCCGCGTAGTGAGATTCTGCCTATGGCCCGGATTATTTCACTTACCTCTTCGGGATATTTTTCACGCAGCCGCATTACGTGGCGAACCATTTCTTCGCTCTTGCCGGCCGTTCCGCTATAACCTATGACTAGTGGTAGTGGTGGTGCGTTTTCAATTTTCTCGGTAGTGTCGCCCTTGTTTGACTTGCGGTAAAGGCATACGCCGCCGAAAGTCGCGAGTGAAATATCCGTTGCGGAGGCTGCTCCCCTTTCCACCTTAAACTTAGTTTCGCGGCACACTTCGAATATCTTATTGTTGTCCCAGCCCAAGTTCATCATTTCTGAAGCCGCAAGCGCGGTAGCCACTGATATAGATGCAGAGCTGCCAAGGCCGGTACCGGCGAGCAGATCTGAAGTGGTTGTTATATCGAGCCCTATCTCTTTACCGGCATCAGCAAAAGCAGCCTGCATCGGCAGCCTTACAAAGGCAAGCGCGTCCTGCACGCTGCTGTAATCAGTGTCGAACTCAACCCCCCGTTCGCCGTAAGACACTTGGAGGTTGCGTATGGAAAGGTCTTTCGCGAGTATGTTGACCTTACTGTCGGCCCGCTTTTGCATTGTGATAAATGACCGCGTAGATATGGCAATTGCCAGCGCGGGCTCGCCGTGAACGACTGCGTGTTCCCCAAAAAGGAATGCCTTGCCTGGCGCGGAGGTGGTTACTACGTCCATAAAACCAGCGATATAAGCACTATTTTTTATAGCTTAAAAGCAACGCGCTAAAACTTCGTCGATAAGCGAACTCACTCGACAAGCCCTAGTTGTTTGAGTAAGAATAGAGTGGGTGGGAAGCAGTTCTTCTCGTTCAGCGAGGCTAATGGAACCCATTCGACGTGGCCGCTGCGGTCGTCGCCAACCTCTTGCCTCGATTCCTGTTTCTTGACTCGAAACAGGTAGACGTGCGAGTCGTGATAATGCCGCGGGTCCTTTCCTCCTTCCACTGGGAACATCAACTCGATGGCTGGCTGTGGCAGCTGGATGAAACCGTGCTTGTCGGCTTGGCTGCGGAAATCCGGCAGCTCGCTCAACTTGATACCCGCCTCTTCCTCTGCCTCCCTGATCGCGGCCTGGTGGGGCTGCTCGCCCTTTTTAATGTGCCCGCCTAGCCAAGCCCACAACCCAATGCCCGGAGGCTTGACCCGCTTGACCAAGAGAGCCTCGCCGCCGGCGAGTATCAGGCAGCCGGCAGTATCATGAGTTTCGCCTTCCTCAACCAGGCTATCCCTCGACGATTATGTCGTGTTTCTTGTTGTCAACGCGCCAGCGTCGGATCGTTCCGTCCGCGCCCATCAGAGCCCCTTTATCCGGCAGCGCGCGCGGGCCGCTGCCCACGCTCGAAACTATCACGTCTTCTATTGCGGGTATTTCCTTCAGCCGCTTTTGTATTTCCGGGACGTGCTTTTCTACAGTGAAGATGGTCGGGTTCGGGCCAGCATCGAACGAGTAGCCCGCCTTGATGTCATCAGCGTTGAATTCGTGGATCGAGTCGATGACCTCTTTTGATGTGTCATTCAAGTAGAGAATGGGCGGCCAGGTGTCCAGGCAAACAGCGTGGAGCGAGTTGGAGTCGCGCATGGCGATTTCCGCCATTCGGGCAATGTCGCGCTCTTGCAGGGCATTTTTGAGCGCCGTTATGCGCGCCGGCAAGTCGCGCAAGCGCTGCTGGTAGAGCATGCTCGTCTGCACGGTCTGCTTCATGCCCGCGCGGGACTTGACCTTCTTTTTCTCGTGCGATACGATCGCCACTATCGTGCGGAAGTCTTTCCAGTGATCCTCACCAAACCACTGGGCTGCGTACGAGTCGCTGCCGTCCGCGCGCGTGCCTGCGAGCCATTCGGCGAACCCGCCGTAAACGGAACGGCACGAGGAGCCGGAGCCGATGCGGCAAAGTATCGAGAGGTCTTTCGGCGACAAGTCTAGCTCGAGCGCCTCGTTGCAGGCCGCAGCAAGCGCGCAAAGTCCTGCCGCGCTGCCCGCGAGCCCGCCTGCTAGCGGAGTTAGCGTTGCCGACACGACGCGGGCGTACAGTTTCGAGCCGGCCAGTTTGCGGGCTGCGTCCAGTTGAGGCAAGGCTTTCTCCAGCTCTTCCGGCGTACGCATTTCGCTGCCGTTGATCCAGACTTTATCCCGCTCAAACTTCGGGGAAAACAGCACGGTGGTGCGCGTCCGCAGCTGCTCGTCGAGCGTGACGCTCACGCTGTTGTTCATCGGCGCAATTATTGGGGGCTCGAGCCGTTTTCCCCAGTACTTGATGATTGCAAGGTTCGGATTCGCTTCAGCGGTTGCATAGAACGGCATTATTCTTTCCTCACGCCTTGTGCCCCTAGTTGGGTCAATATTGGTTTGCCGCCGGCTGTTTTTATTGCTTCCGCAACCCTTGCTTGGGCGTCCTCTCCGTCGCAGATGGCATACATGATGCCTCCGCCGCCGGCGCCGGAGAGTTTGGCGCCGAGCGCGCCTGCTTTTCTTGCGGCTATTATTAGCTTTTCCAGAAACGGGTGGGACACTCCAAGCTCTCGGAGTATTACTTGATTCTCATTCGCGAGCGCGCCCAGTGCGTGAGCGTCGCTCGACTTTAGCGCGTCAAGCCCTCTTTGAGAGATGTTTTCAGCTTGCTCCAGCAGGTGGTCGACGCGTGCTGGTTCCAGCGCAAGCCAGTCGCGGTTGATTTGAACCATGTCGCTCGTGGGTGCGCTGACCCCGGTCGAGCCGATAACCACGTGAAGCTTTGGGGATACCTTTAGGGGCTCTGGCCCGCTGCTCTTGCGGAACTTGAGGTAGCCGCCGAACGCCACCGTGTTGTTGTCTATGCCAGAAGGTTTTCCGTGGCAGAGCACGTCCCCGACGTATGCCAAGTCTGCGACCGTCTTGGCGTCTGGCTCGCGGCCATGCGCCGTCAGTATTGCTCCGGCTAGTGAGACAAAAGCGGCGCTCCCTGACCCCATTCCCGACGCTTTCGGGACATCAGAAGTCACCCTGACGTTGACCCCCTTTCCGCTGCAATTGGCAAGTGCCGCGCCGGTAACAACTTTGAGCGGCAAGAGCGGGTCGCGCCCTAGCCTCTTGAGAGACTCGACATCTTCCTTTTCGCGCAGCGACTGGGCTTCGCTCAGAAACGAAAGCACATCTCCGGTCGTCATTTCTTGCCTTATCGAATAGTCTGGGGCATCGATGACGACAGTTTCGTGCGGCAGGGCTGTCGCGACAGCGCGCTTTTCAACTGCCGCGGCTACCGCAAGGCAGTCGTGGACTACGAAATGCTCGCCTAACAGGATGAGCTTGCCCGGGGCGCTTACACGCATTGCCATGCAATAAGCGTTGCTGGTGTTGTTTATTAAGAATGGTTGCGCCGTTCGTCGGGGGACGATCATGCCGTGCGCCTGCGTTGGAATCCGCGTTCTCTTCCGTGCCCGCCGCCGCGTTCGAATCCTCGCCCGCCCTCGCCGCGCTCGCGGCCGCGTTCGCGGTCTTCCTTGAAGCCAAACTCGCGCTCCTCGTGGATCGTCTTGGTCTCGAAATCATCCATCGGCGTGGTGAACTCCTCGTCCGATTTTATGGTGCCGCGGTTCTTGAGGATTTCGCGTGCGAGCAGGTAGTAGACCAATGCGAGGGATTTTTTGCCGTTGTTGTTGGCGGGTATGATGTAGTCGATGTCTGCGGTGGTGTTTCCGGTGTTGCAGAGGGCGATGACTGGAACGCGGGCAGTTACCGATTCCTTTATTGCCTGCCTGTCTATGGGAGGGTCGGCGATGAGTGCGATCTTTGGTTCCACGAAGAAGTCGCTGCCCGGGTTTGTCAATGTTCCGGGGGTGAACCTTCCCGCGATGCATTTTGCCCCGATCATCTCGGCCAGTTTCTGGGCCGGCTTCTGAGCATACGTGCGGCCGGCGACAACGAGTATGTCTGAAGGCTCGTATCTGGACAGGAACCGCGCGGCAACCCGCACTCTTTCGTTTATCACCGACACGTCGAGCACGCTTAGCCCGTCCGGGCGCGTCTTGTAGATGAAGCGCTTCATTTCTCCGTTGCGGAACTTTGACCCTATGTGCACTCCGGACTCTAGGAATTTCTCCAGCGATAGGAGGGCGTCCTTGATTTGCGGCTGTGCTTGTTCATCCATAGGCAAGACACCTGCGGTTTCTTTTCCTGTTATCTTCCCTTTCGGTGCTTGGGTTCATGGGCAGGGACACCTGCTGTTTCTTTTCCTGTTGCGTTTGATGTATCTTCCTTCAAGGGGTGGATGGGGCCACCGAGATTTGAACTCAGGTCGCCAGCACCCAGGGATCTTTTCTTTTCCGAGGTTTTCTTTTTACAGTTTTTCACAGGAAAGAAAAGCTCACCCCAAGCTGGAAGACTAGACCAGGCTGTCCTATGGCCCCGGCCTGACTACTTGAACCGGTACTTGTTGATGTCATCAATGTAATCCTTGTTGGAGATCATCATGCGCCGGCAGCAGTAGCGCTTCAGACCGAGGGAGTTGAGCACCTTGTCGGGTTCCTGTCCCGAGGACAGGCGTTTCTGGTAGTCTTCCCATAGCTGCCCGATGGGCTTGCCGCACGTGAAGCATCTTACTGGTATCAGCATTGGATCACATTTTTTTACCGCTTTATCCATTCTTCTTCTGGAATAAAAATGACTGCCTTGTTGTCCCATAGGGCCGGAACTCCGGTCGTTGCGTGTGCCCTTGTCACGTCTATCTCCGTGCCGAAGTTGGCGGCGACCAGCCGCTTGCCGTCTGTGTTGCTAGCCGGCGCGATTGTGTTGCATTTTACCTCGGCATCCATGGGCTCACCTGTATGACTTTGTCGGTTTGGCGCGCGCGCCGAGCCGCAGGCACTTCTTGGGCTCCTTGATGCGCACGTCGTCTATGAATAGGGAGCGGTCGTATTCCGAGAACAGCTTGCGGAGGTCGTCGCTGCCGGTGTATTCCAGAAGTGCCTTGCCTATAGCCGTGCGGCAGGCATAGGCTTGGGCCATTATGCCCCCGCCATACGCGTGCAAGTCGATGTCCAGACCATCCGAGAACTCTTTTCCGAGCGCCTGCTCTGCTACGAGCAAGGGTTCGCGCACGACTTCGGCAGCTAGGTGCGGCGTGAATGCATCGAGCAGTGTCCCGTTGACTCGTACTCTTCCAGTACCGGGCTTCAGCCTGAGCCGTGCTAGGGCGGTCTTCTTGCGGCCTTTTGTCTGCACGAGCTTGGGTTTTCTGGCCGTTTTATCACCCGTTCCATCCCAGTGCGCGGCACACTTCTCCGACCGTCACGAACCGCGACTTACACTCAAACATGTGTTTTCCCTTGCCCTTGAACTCGTTTGGTTCACCGATGTACGCCTTTATCCTTGACAGCGCTTCCTTGCCGCGTTTCCTTTTGGGCACCATGCCCTGCATGGACCTTTTTACGAACAGGTCAGGGCGTCGCGGTAGGAAGGGCCCCTTGAGCGGGTTGGCGATGTCCTTGATGTTGCGCATCCTTCTGTACTCGCCAACGACCATTTTAGGATCGCCCGTTATTGCCATTTTTTCCGCGTTAAGTATCGCTATGTCTTCGCCGCGTAGCGCGCTTTTTGCGGCATGGGACGCCACGCGCCCCAGAACTGCATTGGTCCCGTCAATAATTATCATCGTATCACGCCATTATATGTAAACCGGTTCCGTTGGGGTTCTGTGCCAGCACGCTTGCAAGCGGAAGCGCGTCGTCCCCCAGCTTTTTTGAGGCGCTTGCCGAGAACCAGAATGCAGCGACCCTGACTTTCCCTTTCAGTTCTCCATTTCCGAGCACCCTGCCGGGCACGACCACTGTTTCGCCGTCCTTGGCGTGCCGCCCTATCTGCCATAGGTTGACTCTTATTCTTCTGCGGTTTGGGCGCGCCATGAGGTTGGCGACGGCTAGCCAGAATGGCTTTTTTGTCTTTCGGCATTCTGCTATAGTCTGAAGCAGCTGCTTGTTCGTCGATCCTCTCTTCATGATATTCATCTTGTGTTTTCTTTAATCTTGGTGGTGCGGGGGACGAGATTTGAACTCTGCGGCAAACGTGGTTTGCCGTCGTTCAAATCTTGGTGGTGCGGGGGACGAGATTTGAACTCGCGTAGGTACTAAACCATAGGAGCCTCGGTCCTACCCTTTTTCCATGCTTCTTTCTTCCGCGACTCTGAGTCGAGGAAAAGCTCAGGCACCCCCGCTTATCCTTCCTTGAGTTGCTTTTGCAGCTCTTTTGCCTTCTCTTCTATTATTTCAAGCGCCTTGTTTAAGATTTCCTTTGGTGCGAGGTTGCCGTAAGACTCGAGCGTGAATTGGAAGTCGCCGTCTTTTGGTGCCTTGTACGATGCCAGGCATGCCTGCCACCGGGCATGTTCCCTCCCTATTCCGAGCGTGGCGTGCGCCTCAAGCTTGAGGCGCTGGCCTTCGACGAGCTTCATTATCGGTATTCCGTCAAAGGCCGGGGAGGCGTCCTCGTTCGTGGGCTTGAGTTCGCGCGAATAGATGGTGGCAGGCCCGGTGGCGTCCAATGAGTAGCTTACGGTGCAGCTGCTGCACTTGCCGTTCTCGCACTCTTTTGGCAGCTTCAATCCTTTCGGGGTCTTCAGCGGAACCATGCCTAACCGGTGCGCGATGTACTCGTCGAATATGCTGCTGGTGTTCTCGATAAAGTCGACATCGGTTACTGCGAGGATGGGAACCTCATGCATGAGCGCCCTGCGCAGCGCGTTCGCAAACGCCGGGCTGCTTCCGCTCAGCGTGAACTCCAGCAAGTCATCCTTCTCGTTTTCTATCTTTATTTTTGCAGCCATGCTATATCCTTCTCCCGCGCTTCCCGCCCGGCTTCTTGGTCGAGTCGTGTGGTATTGGTGTAACGTCTTCTATATTACCTATGCGCATGCCGCTTCTGGCCAGCGCGCGTATCGCTGCTTGTGCCCCCTGCCCGGGTATCTTGGAGTTGTGCCCCCCTGCCGCGCGGACTCGTATGTGGACTCCTGTGATGCCTTTTCCCTTAGCCTGTTCCGCGGCCTTTTTTGCCGCGATCATTGCCGCGTACGGGGAGCCCTCCTTTCGGTCGGCATCTACGACCATGCCACCGGAGCATTTTGCAAGCGTCTCTGCGCCAGTGATGTCAGTGATTGTTATTATGGTGTTGTTCTTGGTCGAAAAGATGTGTGCTATTCCCCATTTGTCCATTATTATCAACCATCAAGTCGCTAGTTTCTTCCTGCCTGCCTTCGAGATTTTCTCGCTGGCGCCATCATCGCCGCTGGCGAGCTCCTTTACCACGTCTGGCACCGCTTCTGTTGCTTCCTCATCGCCAGCCTTTACCGCAGTTGATTCTGCCGCCTTTGCGGCGGCAATCGCGGCTTCAGCCTGCTGCTTTTTTGATTCAATGGTAACGATTGGCTGTGAATACCACCTGATTTTTTCCTCGCTGCCAGCGGACAGCAGCGCGCCCGGCGAGGTTACCCTTGCGCCATTCAAGGCTATGTGGCCATGGGTGACAAACTGCCTTGATTGGCCGATGCTCTTTGCCATGCCGCTTCTCCAGACCTGCGTCTGGAGTCGCCTGTTGAGCACGTCCGACACGCGCATGGACAGCACGTCATCGAGAGTTGCGCCGGGCTTCAGCAGCCCCATTCTGACCAGCTTTGATATGAGCTTTTCTTCCTTGCTGGCCTTTTCGTCTGACGGCAGCCCAACCAGCTGCCTTGCCAGGTGGCGGTATTTCCGGGTGATTGCCTTGGCGCGCCATATCTCCTGCTTGTTCTTCAGGCCGTACTCGCTCACTAGGGCGTTCTCCTCCTCTATGCGTTCCTTCTCCCAAGGGTGCCTTGGCGGCTCATACTTCCTGACGAGCTTGTGTGGATCGCCCATTCACTCACTTTTTCTTCTCTTCTTTCTTCTCGCCCGCCTTTGCGGGCTGTTCCTTCTTCTTGATCACTCCGAGGGTCATGCCCTTCCTGCCCATGGTACGGGTGCGCTGCCCCCTGACTGGCAGGCCGTACATGTGCCTGATGCCCCTGTAGGAACGGACGTTTTTCATCGCTTCTATATCCTGTTTTTTCTGGAAATCTAGGTCGCTCATCACCAGATGGCGGGACTCGCCACTGGATGGGTCGTGCTGGCGGTTGAGCGTCCACGTGGGGATGTCGTGCTTTTCCGGGTGGAATATGATGTCCTCTAGCTGCTTGAGCTGCTGGTCGTTCAGGTTGCCTATCTTTTCCTTCTTTGGCACGCGGAGCTCGCCAGCCGCGGTGGTTGCAATTGAGTCGGCGAGATTGTCGCCTATTCCCTTGATGATGTTCAGCGCCAGTGGCAGCGGTAGCTCTCCCTTTATGTCCTTGCCTGCCACGCGCACTATACCGCGGAACTCAGCCAATATCTCACAACTTGCTCTTGTACTTGAGGGTCCTCGCCCGCGACAGGTAGCCTCGCATGCGTGCTCGGCCATCTGATATTGGGCTCACCAGCACCGACCAAAAACTAGTATCGGCTCCTTTATTCTGCCCCTCGGGGTTTAAATAGGCTTTAGCTAGCCGTTAGGTTTATAGCGCTGGGGTTGGGATTTCCGCAAAGAAACTTCGGTTTCTTTGGGACATTGGTTGGCTTGTGCCACCCAATATGAACCCGCGGGAAGCGTGGCTTCCGCGGTTCAAATCCCGATGGCGCTGGGGTTGGGATTTGAACCCAAGATCCCGTGAGGGACTAGCTTGCTAGTCCTCCCGGTAAAAGGGAGGCATTGGAACCGTAGGTTCCATTTCCAGGCTAGCGCATTACCGCAGCAGGGTTTTTCCGAGGTTTTTCTCGACATCTGCGGCGAACTGGTGTTCGCCGAGATTGCGGAGAAGCTGCTGCTTCTGCAACGAAGCCGAGCTTCGTTGAGAAGTTAGAGAAGCTGTTGCTTCTCTACACTTCTCCGACAACAGCGGAAAAAGCTCTCTGCCACCCCAGCTTGCAGATTTGATGTTCCCTGAGACTTTTATTACTGCTTTAGCAGCCGGCTGCTGGCCTTTGCTGCTACAATGCCCAAGATGATCGCTCCCGCTGCCGAGAGGTATCCTTCCGGCCGCCAGTCGGCCAGGTCCAGCGAGAAGAAGAGCAGCCATCCCAACCCGTAAGCAAACAGTGCGAGCGAGAGTGCTACAAGCAGCCAGCCTGCACGGGTCACTTCTTCACGCTCATGTAGACCGCATAGCCGGCTTCGCGGCCGAGCGTCTTGACGTTGCCGAACACGTCGCGCATCTTGGATTCCATCCGCTTGCCGCCCTTGGCAGGGCGGGCGACTAGCTGGAGGTTGCCGCCGGCCGTCAGGTGTTTCGGCGCGTCCGATATTATCTTGAACACGGCTTCAAGACCTGCGTGCGTTGGAGGGTTGCATAGTATCGTCTCAAACGTCCCAAGGTTGTCGTACAGGTTGCCTTGGGACACCTTGGCGTTGCGTATTCCGTTGAGTTTTATGTTGTTCTTGGCGTACTTGCATGCGCGCTTGTTTATGTCCCGTAACACGATGAACTGGGCCTCGGGCGCTGCTGCGATTCCCACCGGCCCGTAGCCGCAGCCCAAGTCGAGCACTATGCCGTTGACTTTCATGTTCTTTACCAGCACTTGTGTGCCTTTGTCCACTTTCTCGTAGGAGAAGACGCCTGTTGCCGTCTTGAATTCAAGGCTGCGCCCGCGCAGCCTTGCCTTCACGTCATGGCGTATTTCTTCGCTCGTCGGTTCCTCTGTGAAGTAGTGTTCGGGTTTCTTCATTTGGCCACCATTACTTTGCGCGTTTTGGCGATTATTCCTGTTCTTTTTTCCTTTGCTTCGTGCGATTCCATGAGTGTCACGCCGATGCCCACAAGTTTTTCTCCGCGCATGTATGCTAGCGGCGCTCCCTTTGGGAACCAGCCGGCGTACTTTTCCACGCCGGGCGCGTAGAGCGGCGCGCCCATCGACACGTTTTGAACTGCGCTCTCCTTTAAGAAAGCTTTTGCCATGCTCCGTGCGGCTTCTTCGACTGACAAGACTGCTTTTTCCAGCCTGCCGGTTTCCTTGGCGTCCTTGAGGCTTGTGAGCGTCATGCATTCCTTTTCGTGGAAACCATTGACGCGAGTCCTCCTGAGGGCGACCAGCTCTGCCTTTGTCCCGAGCACCTTGCCGATGTCGTCGGCCAGCTTCCTTACGTAGAAGCCGTGTTCGCAGCATATTTGGACCAGCGCCGTGTCCTTGTTCAGTTCCAGAAGTCTCGCATCGTAGACCTTTCTTACGCGCGTCCTCTTGGCTACCGCGCTCATCTTTGGTGGTTTTTGGTACACCTTCCCGACGAACTCGTTCAGCACCTTGCTGATATCCGCCGGCGCAGGCGCTTGGCCAAAGCGTATTGCAGCTATGTATTCCTTGTCGTGTTCCTGCAGGAACTCCTGCATCTTTACGGCCTTTCCAACCAGGATTGGCAAGACGCCCGTGGCATAAGGATCGAGCGTGCCGCAGTGGCATGTCTTGTTTCCGGCTATTTCAGAAACCCATGCCGAGATCTGCTGGCTGGTCGGGCCGCAGGGCTTGTCCACGAGCACGAGTCCGTCCATCACCCAACTACCATTATGTCTTCCTTCTTCTTGCGTTCGGGAAGCTCTTCCTTCTTGGTTTCCTTGGCTGGTTCCTTCTTTTGGTCGGCTTTCTTGGGCTTTTTTGCCTCGCTTTTCTGGGTTGGTTTTGGCGCCCGTTGCACTGGCTTCGGAACTGTTTCCGTGGTTTGGCCTGTCGGCTCCAGGTGCTTGATGTTTATTCTTCTTTCCTTTACTGTTTCGCCAGCGATTGTCACGAAGTTCTTGTCGATGACTTTTGTGACAACCACGAGTTTTCCGGCATCGCTTCCTTGTATTACTGCGCATACCCTGCCGGGGGATATTATACCACTCGTCAAACAATCACCTTTTGTTCCTTGATTCCAAAGCAGCAAGTATCATGTCGGCGACCTTTTCGGCCGTCCATGTCTTGGTGTTTATTATGATGTCGTACTGCTCCACGTCGCTTATGTAGTCATAACCGTACATTTTCTTCCATTCCGCTCTTTCGGTTTTTTCCCTTTTGCCGAGCGAGTCGAGCGCAACCTGATAAGAGGTGTTGTCGCTCTTGCTTTTGCGTTCTGCGCGCACTTCGAGAGGCGCGACCAACAGGACTTTTAGGTCTGCGTCCGGGACCTGGAACGCCGCGAGTTTGCAGTTTAGTATTATGTCCTTTTCGCTCGCGGCCATCCTGCGTGTCAGGTCATCGAGATAGTGGTGGGTACGCTCGCTTTTTCCCTCGGCGGTCTGCCAAAACTTGTCCAGCTCGCCGGGTGATACTCCTCGTTCGCGGGCCATCTGCTTGAATATCTCGCCCATCGTGAGTATCTTGTACTTGTTTCCCAAGCGCTTCAGCAGTATTTCTGCGGTGGTTGTGCTCCCGGCACCCGGCTGGCCGCTTACTGTTATGCGCATCGAATCACTCTATGTTGCCGGAGAGCTTTACGTTGCTTACGTATTTCCTGAGAGCCGCGTCGGGCATTTCTTTCCGGACCTTGAGCTTAAGGGCGCGCGAGGTGCACCTAAAGCAGAGCTCGCCTGCGAACTTCCTGCCGCCCCTGCTGACCACCCTTCTGCACGCGTGGCATCGCTGGCTTCCGGCCGGCCTTCGTTCGTATGATTCAGCCGTTCTTTTGGTCGTCCGGGTCCGTTTCCTGCGGAGCTTCCTGCTTCTGTTCTTTCTTTCTGTCATCGTGCTTTCCTCCACGTTCTGTTATTCGCTTGTAGCCGGCCTCGAAGATAAGGCTGCTGGCCATGGCCACAAGTATGTACCAGCCCAGCCAGTTTTGGAGCCCAAGGAACGGCACGTTTATTATGCCGCCTGCGTACGTTTCAAACCCGTGGTTTGTAACCCAAGACTCGCGCGGGGCGCCTTCCTCCCAGCGTATGTTGTCCACGCGTATTGTGTCGGCGCTTGGCGCGTCTGTGCTGTAGGATAGGTTTAGTGTGAGGTTCCGCTCGCCCTCGTATTTTTGGGTGCTGAACGAGATCGTCTCGTTTGCCGTCCCGCGCAGCTCCTTGGAGTATATCTTTTCAGAGTCGGCCAGCACATCCAGCGTGATGCCTCCATTGGTCACGTTGTGCCATACGTCGATCCTCATCTCGCCGTGGTTGGAGAACCGGACCGGCTGGGTGATCGAGACGTGGTCTCCCGCCGCAGCTCCGCCGGTGTTTCTTATCTCGTACGAGAACTCGCCCTCCGTGAACCATGCGCGCGTGCGGTCGCCGCTGAGCTTTCCCTTGCTGTCAAATTCGGTGTATTTCCAGCCGAACCCGTAGTTTCCATAGGTTGATCCCAGGAATCCCAGCACGAGCAGTAGGGGTATGAACGTTATCATCATTGGCTTGAAGCTCCCGACCATCATTTCCTTCATGAGGGGCGCGAGCTGCTTCTGTTCTGCCTCCAGCCGCTTTATCTCATCCTGATTGCCGCTCTTTCGGGCTTCGGCCATCCTCTTCTGGAGGCCGGTCATTTTTTCCTTTATCTCCTTCATGCGCTTCTGGTTTGTTATCCGTTTGGATATCAGCCCGCTCGCCAGCGAAACGGCTATGCCTATTGCAGTGACTTCTATGGCCGCTTGTGTTATCAGGATTGGCAGCATGTGTCCTCAGCTCACGTTGACTGCAGCACGTCGCGCAGCTTGCGCGCCGCCTCGTCCAGTTTTCCCTGTTCGTTGAGTATTACCTTTATTCTGGCGCCCGTGAAGCCGGAAACGCTGGCCGCTATGGCGCGGGCGACGTCTTGGTGCTCCACGACGTCTTGCTCGCCGCCGAAGTCGGCGCGCTGGCGCGTTGGGTCTTCTGCGCGCCTCCTGACCACTTCGGTGGGGCGGCCCTCGATGAGCACGATTATCTTCGGTGACATGGGCTTGACCACCCACTCGGGCAGGCCATTGATGTACCCGTTAGGTGACTTGATGGCGCAGTGGGTGTCCACCACGATGTTTTCCTTCTCGGCCATCTTGTATAT
>JACOVT010000106.1 GCA_016177165.1 Microcaldota archaeon | reverse complement strand
CTTGTTATCGGGGGATAGCCTTTTAATCCCCAAGCATCAAAAATGGGTCAAAGGAGTTGAAAAACTGGCATATCAAGGTGGACGTGGCGGCTTTGGCCCACGGGAAATGCACAAAACAACCTGCTCCGATTGCGGCGCAGAATGTGAAGTTCCCTTCAAGCCAACAGAAGGCCGACCAGTCTATTGTAGAGATTGCTTCCAGAAGCACAAGGGACAGTAGTCGTAGCAGCATCTAGTAAAGTCGCTATTTCTTAGTGGCGTTTACATAGTTGCCTAGCGTTCAGCCTCGTGCCAAGAAGGCGCTGGCTTGAGCGCGAAACGAGCGCAAGCCTTAAAGAGCCTCAGGGAGATTCGAGGCTTTCGTTTTTCCAGGGTTTTTCTCCGCATAGGCGCGACAACGATCGCGCCTTAACAGGGGAAAAAGCCTCAGGGGAGATTCGAACTCCCGACTTACGGTTTACGAAACCGTCGCTCTACCAGCTTCCCGCTTTTCCGACAATAACTGAAAAAGCTCTGAGCCACTGAGGCACAACTTGTTGGTATCTATCCGCCTGCCCTTAAAACGCTTAGCGCGGCCCTTAGCGCCCGTTTGGGGCCCGGCCACCGCAGCATTTTGAGCGCCTGCTCTGCTGAAACCCACTTATACGCGTCGTGCTCTAATGGATCCAAACGCACGCGCCCGGCGCTCGCTTCCGCGAGATAGCTGACTATGCTGGAATAAGTGTAGCGTTCCCTGTTGAATGCCGCGCGCTTGGTCTTCTCGTCCCATTCGAACTCGCTCACAACAGGCAGCCTGCATAAGAGCCTGAAGGACCGCAGGCCGGTCTCTTCGCGGACTTCCCGCCGCAGCGATGCAAGCTCAGTCTCTTTCTTGTTCCTTCCGCCCTTGACGAATTCCCAGCCTTTCCATTGCTTGCGCGAGTGGAGGACGAGGAACCTCAACGGCTTGCGGCGGAACAGCACGGCCTCGACGCCGTGCTTGACTTTCTTGCGCACGGCTACACTTAGTACGGGCATAAATAAAGATGGCTGTCGGCCGGATTTAGTTCGCGCTCTTCCTGAAGTAGTGAGCTCCGAGCAGCAGGAAGAAGACCGCGAACGCGGAAAGGAGCCAGAAGTCTACCCAGAGCGAGTGGTAGCTCGCTCCGAGGAGGGCGCCGCGCAGGCCGTCCACCCCATAGGTGAGCGGGTCGGCGTACGAGACTGCCTGCATCCAGCCGGGGGTGCTTGCAAGCGGGAACAGCGAGCCGGAGAGGAACATCGTGGGGACTATAAGGAAAGTCATCAGCGCCTGGAATGCTTCGAAGTTGCGCATGCGTGATGCCATCATCAAACCAATGGACACGAAGCAGAGGGCTGTGAGCGCCATGAAGACCAGAGGAACTCCCAGCGCGATCGTGAAGTCGATCATTCCCATCGCGCTGGCTATGATGTACATGACAAGGCCGTTCAGCACTGCTATTGTCGCGCCCCCTAGCGTTTTGCCGAGCATTATGCTCGTCCTTGAGACGGGCGCCACCATCATCTCCTTGAGGAATCCGAACTGGCGCTCCCAGATGACCGACAGGCCGGTGAACAGGCCCGTGAACAGGATGCTCATTCCCACAACCCCCGGGGCTAGGAACTTGGTGTAGTCCATGCCCGGCAACTTTAGCGAGCCGCCGAAGCCGTACCCGATGAAGACCAGCCAGAAGAAAGGCATTGCCAAGCTGGAGATGACGCGGGCGCGCTGGCGCCAGAAGCGTATCATTTCGCGTGCCCAGATGGTGTAAGCGTCGGAAAGAAAACTCATTTTCCCCACCCCGTATTGTAGACGGCGCGCATTACCTCGGTCGTGGAGGCTTCCCTCTCGCGGATGCTGCGTCCAGTATGCTGGATGAACACGTCTTCAAGGGAGGGCTTCTTGACGTTTATCGAGTCGACGCGAATGCCGCGATTGTGCGCGATAGATAGTATTTTGGGCGCGGCCTTGTCGCCGCGCTTTGAGGTTACAACAAGCCCGCCATCCACCTGTTTTATGGTTGCCGGGGCCTTGACCTGCAGGCATTTTTCCAGTTTCCCTGCGTCGGGCGTCAGTATCGTGATCACGTCGCCGCCCAAGGATGCTTTAAGCTTGTCTGGGGTGTCCAGCGCGATTATCCTGCCGTGGTCCATAATGGCGATCCTGTCGCACAGCTGGTCGGCCTCCTCCATGTAGTGGGTCGTGAGAATGATGGTCACGCCATGCTTCTTGTTAAGCGTCCTTACCTGATCCCAGACAGCACGCCGGGTTTGCGGGTCCAACCCGAGGGTGGGCTCGTCCAAAAACAGTATCTTGGGCTTGTGCATCAGGCCGCGTGCGATCTCTAGGCGGCGCTTCATGCCGCCAGAATAGGTCTTGACCAGTGATGAGGCGCGGTCTTCCAGCCCGACGAGCTTTAGCACTTCCATGGCGCGCGGCCCGCGTTCCTTGCGTGGTATGTGGTAGATGCGCGCGTGAAACATCAGGTTCTCCATGCCAGTCAGCTCGTCGTCCAGCGAAGGATCTTGGAACACAATCCCAATCGAGTTGCGAACAGCATCATGATCTTCTAAAGAGTGGCCGGCGACTTTCGCTTTTCCGTTTGACGGGAAGAGCATCGTGGCAAGCATCGAGATGGTGGTGGTCTTGCCCGCTCCGTTTGGCCCGAGCAGGCCGAAGATCTCTCCCTCCGCAACGCTGAACGAGACAGAATCCACGGCCTTTAGGGAGCCGAAATGCTTTGACAAACCGCTTACTTCAATTGCCGATACGGGCATGCGGTATTACTGCATTTCTGTTAATTAATACTGCGCTTGCGTCTTTTCCTCAACAAACCAGTCGTGCCTTCATTCCACAGTATGGGGTGCTCCTTGAGCAGCTTGATTAGCTCGGTCATTTTTTGACCGCAGATCGGCGCGTCGTGCAGCGCCCAATTTTTGACCTTCCCTTTTATGGTTTCCCAGTCGCCCGGGTGCCACATTATCCCGTTGGGAGGTATCAGCACGCCCATTTGAGCGAGAGCCATGGCCATGCTGGTTGCTGCCATTTCAAGGCCTCCTTCGTTTTCCTTTGAGGCGGCGATGAAAACGCCCACTTTTCCTTCGAGGGCAAAGTTCTTGTTTTCAAGCGCGGTTAAGTGATCGATAAAGTCCTTCATTATGCCACTCATGTTGGCCCAGTAGTTTGGAGTTGCGAGCACCAATCCGCCAGCACGAATTATGTCCTTGTACAGGTCGCGTATGTCGTCTCTCGGCATTCTTTTGGGCACCTCGAGCCTGCTTGAAATGCTGTAAAGGCCGGGCTCGTGGGTGATGCGCAGCTTGTAGAGGTCAACTCGACGCGTTTCGGCGCCGGCCCTCTTTGCGCCACCCAGTACGAGGTCAAGTAGTTTTGCAGTAATTCCCATCGAATGTGGCGAGCCGTTTATGCCCAGTACGAACGGCCGGTACTTTTTCATCGAGGTCATAACAAAAACCCTACTTAAAGTTGTTTCTCCCAGAGCTGGTAGTCTTGGTGGAACCAGTAGTCGCGCAAGCGCGCGAGCTTCTTGAAGCCAGATGACTTGAGGAGACGTTCGCCTTCCGTGTTGCCGACTATCGAGTCGGCGATTATCTTGTGGCAGCCCCGTTTGCGCGCAACAGCCAGTTTTGCGCGCATTAGAGCATGGCCTATCCCATGGCCGCGATAACATGGATCTACGATCGTCCAGTCGCTGCGAGTGACTCCTCCCTCGAACCACATGATGTCTGTAAAACCTACGACTTTGCCGTCTTGTCTTGCTACTAGAAACATCCAGTTGGTGTCATGCAAGTGCTTGCGCAACACCGCAGGCGTGTAGTAAGACTCCCAGAACCTGCGGGCCTCTGGCGAGTAGCTGGGGTGGTTGCGGATCACTTTGTGAATGAGCGCATGCGCCTGCTCGATGTCGCGCGCTCGCAGAGATACTATTTCAAAGCCCACACCATTGTTAGCGCGATCAGAATAAAAGCCCTGTAGGTACCCCACACTAAAGTGTGGGGTTTTCTGTGAGGCTAACGGTACCTACAGGGCTTTTATCTAGAATGATAGCTCTGGTTGAAGGAAAAGACAGAGTAGTCCGTGCTATAGACGGGTTGCTTCCGAGCCGCGCAGCTGGCAGGCCCAGACGCGGGCATGGCCGCCTTATACTCCGTATCAGTAAAGTTTATTAACTCTCACGTCCATACAAGCGCATGCCTAGACGGTCTCGCGTTGAAGCGCCCCTGAGTAGGGAGGAATTTGCACTTCGCGGAAAATTAGCAAGAGCTAGTGGTTCCGCGCCCATTAGTAGGGCGGAATTTGCACGTCTCGAAGAATTAAAAAGTGCCCGGATTACCGCAGCAGTTCTCAATAACTTAGCACGTGCTCAACGCAAGAAAGTCGCACCACTACCCGCTAAACAAGCAAGAAATGTAAGAGGGGTAAGAAAGGGAAGACGTCGTTGACTACGTTTTCTTCAAAGCAGACAGTATGCGTACCGTTTTTTCGATGTCGGCGCGGTAGACCACGCCCACAAGGCGGTTGTTGGAGACCACGGGCACGGCGAACGAGTCTGACGCTGCCAGCTTGCGGTAGGCTGCTTCGCTAGAGTCACGCAGGGTGATGGTTCCGACGTCTCGGGCGGCGGTTGCCGCCTTTGCGGTCTTTGGGGCGCGGCCCAGATCGGTCAGGTTGAGCACGAGCGGCGGTTTCGAGGAGACTATCGCGGCCGACCTTTTCTCTTCTATCATCTTGAGCGCTGCCGAATTGAGAGTTTCGGTTGGGCTTACTAAAAGGTAATCGCGCGACACGAGTTTCGAGAGCGGAACCCGCTTTAGGGCTAGGTGGGTAATGGTGGCCTGATACTCGCCGCCGTCGGCCATTGCAATGAAGAACGCAATGATCATCAGCCAGAGGTCGCCACTCCAGATGCCGAAGAAGAACAGGCCGGCTGCGATTTCCGAGGCCATCTCGCTCAGCTTCTTCTCGAGCGTCTCTCGTTTCTCGTCTGAAACCTTCTCAAGCCCGCGTTTGATGCGTTCCAGCCGGCGTTTAAGCTTGCAGTGCACTACCAGAAATGGCGTATGCAGTCAATAGAATTCAAATGGGTTCGAATCCTGTCAAGCGCCGGCGGCAGAATGCACACAAAGAGTGCGAATCCGGCGGCCAGTAATGAGCAAACATATGTATTTTATAGTTTGGTTAGCCAGCCATTGACTATACCAGCAAGTTCTTTTTCGTGACGTTTGAAGCTGTGTCCAGCTCCTCGCATTACTTTAATCTGCAGGTTTCTGGAATGCGAGCTCTTTGTGAGTAATTGATTGCATTCCTTGATCGAAGATGGTAAATACTCCTCTTTTTGACCCCAAACAACGAGCACGGGAACCCTAACCTTGCCAAACTCGGTAAGTTTAGGTCTTGCGTAGTTGAAGATACGACCTTCAGCATAACGCTCGTCAGCTAGGTTGAAAAACCTCTGCGCGCCCCTAAGCTCACCAAGAATCTTGATTGGTACAAATGCCATCTTGTCCTTATGATATAATTTGCGCGCCAGCGCAATTGTGTCGTTAAACTTACGCCCAAGCTCCTTCTTCCATGCGTTGAGGTCATCAGCAGGAGACAGAAGGATAAGTCCCTTGACGCGTCTGTCTGCGGTTTTTTCCTGGTAGAATGTAACTTTCTGCGAGCCTGTGCTATGCCCGCATAGGAAGACTCGCTTGGTTCCGTTTCTGCCAATGAAT
>JACOVT010000097.1 GCA_016177165.1 Microcaldota archaeon | reverse complement strand
TATCAGCGTAGCGCGGAAAGGGCAATCAATCGGGATGAAGGTCTCCCAGCGGGCAAAAGAAGGCGACATCGTGTTCAAGGCTTGAGCGTCCATTCGTGGCTGCCTTGTTTCACATTTAGTATAATCCCATTTTTCTTTGCCAGCGCTTCGAGGCGATAAAAGAGATATTCCAGCCCCTGTGTCATACGACTAATGCGTTGGTCAAGGCGCCTCGTGCGTTCCATCATCTCACTCTTTCTACTTCTCCGCTCTCGCCAACCCATAGTTCTGGCAAGTTCCAGCTGGCGGGCTTCTTCTTTTACTGCTTTGTCAATCTCGCCAGAAAGGCGGTTGAACTCCTTCGATGCGCGCTCGGCATCCCGGATGCCCATCTCTCTTTGCGCAAGGTCGTCCTTCAGGACCCTAACCGCATTGGTTATTGACTCTCTTTTTGAAACGGCTTTTGCGCGCCTGACATTCTCGGCAGCTTCTTCCGGCAGGACGCGCCCGGTTATCTCTTTGGTAATTGTTACGGACGTGGGATGGTGCGCTTCGCCCACCATGCGAACCCAGGTTGGTGTGGTCTCCATAGTCCTGATATACGCTCCGGCCGCTTTGTCGCGGGCTTTCAAGCCAGCCTCTGGCTGGTGCTTCCTTACAAACTTTCTAAAGCGGCGGCCATACGCGAGGAACGCCTGCTCATCAGGTATTGTCTTGATTGGTTTCCTGAAATCCTCCTGAATGCGCCTTTCAAGCGCCAACCATAATTCGGTTTTCTCTTCTTCGATGCGCCGCAGGCGCTGCCTTATCTGCTCGGCCTGCCGCCTGAAGTTGCGCACATCTTGCAGCGTCAAGCGTGCTGGGTAAAAGCCACGTCTCCTGGCTTCTGTATACTCCCGCTCGTTCAGCCCGCCCGCGGCCGCGATCACGCGCCGGCCCGCGCGGTGAACTGCCGTGCGCCTTGTCACGATGTTGTTTGGCGGGCGCGCTAGTTAAACCTTGACTTCCATCAGGTCGCGCGCCGCGCGCGCCTGCGGGAAGATGGCGCGGGCTTCTTTCTCCAGCACGCCCGGGTCTTTATAGCGGGGGCTGAAGTGTACGAGGAACAACCGCTTCGCGCGCGCCTTCCCGGCGAGCGTCGCGGCCTCGCGTGCGGTCATGTGGCCGTAGTCGCGCGCCTCCCTCATGCGGTCCTCTGCAAAAGTGGACTCACAGACGAGCACGTCCGCGCCAGCGCACTCTTTTGTTATGCGGGCAGTGGGGCGCGAGTCTGTGATGTAGCAGAGCTTGAAACCAGACGCTTTTGAGGAGCTGACTTGCGCCATGGTGACTGTTTTTGTTCCTACCCTCACGCGGCCTTTTTCCTTCAGCTCGCGGCAGAGCGGGTTGTTCAGCAGGCCGTAACGCCTGAGTTTTGTCTTGTCTAGTCTCGTGCCGCATTTTTCCTCGAGCACGAAGCCATAGCAGGGGATGCCATGCTCCAAGGGAAACGCCCGCACGATGAACGTGCCGCCATCGTACGCAACGCCGGTTCGCAGGTCGTGCGTCTTTATGGTGAGGCGGGACTTCTTGTTTGGCGCGAAGAAGCCGCAGATATCGCGTATTCCGCGAGGGCCCAAGACGAGTAGTGGCTCTCGCCTGCCGAAGAACTTGGCAGTTGCGTACAGGCCGCCGATTCCCAGCCAGTGGTCGGCGTGCAGGTGCGAGAGAAACACGGCGTCGGTCTTGTACAGGCTGAGGCCTGCTCGCATCATCTGTCTCTGTGTGCCTTCGCCGCAGTCAAAGAGGAGCCGCCGACCGCCGAACTCCACGAAAACCGATGGGTGATTGCGCTCTGCTGTCGGCACGCCGCTGGAGGTTCCCAGGAACACGATGCGGGCTTTCATGCTCATTTTCATGACCTGAAGGCTTAAAAAGTGTCCCTCCCTTTACACTTTGCTAATACTTTTCAAGAAGTTTGAGTGTGGGACCATGTTAGTGCAGCCAGCCAACAAGCTAGAGCAAGAGGTTTTCGAGGTCTGGAAGCAGGTCAACCCAGACGCCGGCTACCTGAACGGGCTCAACGAGCTCGCCGGCAAGGTGTTTGTTCCCGGCGAAGAGAGCGTCAAGAAGGTGCTACAGCGCATCCGGGAGCTGAAGGTTCAGGTTGCCGAAGGCGACAGAATGACGATAAAGTTTCTCAACGACCTAGACTTGACGCTGCAGTTCGCAGAACCGCACGTGCCGGCCCTGCAAGCGCTGACAACGATTCCAGCGTATATTGCAAAAGAGGGGTTTAACGCGAGGCACCTTGCAGAGCTCTCCAACTCATTCACCGGCTTCTTCGAGGCTTTCAGGCCGTTATCCAAGCGCGAGTGGTCGACGGAGATGAAGATATTCACGACGGTGGAGTGCAACGGCGTGCTCGAGCTCGTGAAAATGCTCAAGAAAAACGTCCGCGACCCGCGGGCGCGCAAGTCCTTCAACGCGCTTGCCAGCGAAGTGCTCTCATACAAGAAGCCCTTCAAGGTTGCCGGCGTGAAGAAAGGCGACTTTGAGGAAGTGTTTCCCATTCTCAAGAAGTCGAGGAACCCGCTCTCGAGGCCAAAGATCTACCCATGGTGCCTGAAAGACTTTTATGACTTCCTAGAGATCGCCGAAGAGGTCGAGCGGAAAGCGCTTTCTTGGATGCGCGAAGAAAAGCCGCTCCTCGACGCCGTTGTCTCAAAGCTGGCAAAAGCCTACAGGGTAAAGCCTACCGTCGGCAACGTGGATGCCGCGATGAAGAAAAAGTACAAGCTCAAGCCGTCGAAGATAGTCAAGCTGACGCTCGAGCTGCGCAAGAAGGCGCAGCCCGTCTTCGAGCGCCTGCTCGTTCGCGTTGCGCCCAAGTACGACTGCCGCATCGTACCTGTCCCGGACTACCTCAAGTTTTACTTCCCGTCGGCAGGCATGATGCCGCTCGACATACTCACCGACAAGCCGTTCAGCGTCTTCTTCGTCAACACCGACCCCAAGTTCAACCCCCCTACAACCATTCCGGACATACTGGACCTGATAGTGCACGAGGAGTACGGCCACGCGGTAAACTTCCACAACTCGGCCCAGCAGTTTGTAGCGAAACCGTCGCTGCTAGAGCTTGTCAGCACCCACCTCTCCACGCCCATAACCGAAGGGATGGCGTTCCACTGGGAGCTGCTGTCGCTGCGGGTGCTGGACACGCTGGCGAGAAAGCCCGAGTCCGAGCTCTCTGCATATGAAAAGGCGTTCCTTGCCGCGCTGCGCAAGTACGGCCCCCTAGACACCTTCCTGCTTGAATACGAGTTCCTCGTCCGCAAGTGGCGGTTCGTGCGCTTCTTCCGCGCCATATGTGACGTGCGCGTCAACACCGGCGCCCAGAGTCTGGTGCAGTTCGTGGAATGGGCACACAAGGAGACGGGCATTGACAGGAAGATCATCTTCCAGCAGAACGTCCACTTCCAAGAGATGCCCGGCTACGCGCCCTGCTATTCGGTGTTCGGCCAAAGCCTCCGCCAGATACAAGACCGCGCCCTGTCGCTCGGGGCCGACTTTGTCGAGTTCAACTCGTACGTCTCGTCACTCGGTTTCCCATGCCGGGGTGTGTTCGAGTCCCGCCTCAAGCGCAGGTACTTGGAAAAGGAAGAATGAGCATGGAAGACATCCTCGACAGGATTCTATCACTCTGTGAGGGAATTGACTATGCCGATGCGCGCTTCGCCAGTGAGGAACGCACCACAATACTCCTGAAAGACTCAAGCGTTGACAGGATAACCTCGGGCACGCTGGCCGGCTACTCGGTGCGGGTGCTCAAGGACGGGTCATGGGGGCTTGCATCGTCAAATGACCCGTCCAAGCTAAGGGAAGTGGTGTCGAGCGCGATAAAGCTGGCCAAGGCCTCCTCAAAAAGGAGCATGGGGTCATCGCTCGCCCAAGAGAAAGTAGTGTCAAAGCGTTTCGAGTTCAAGCCAAAACAGGATGCCCGCGACGTGACCATGGATGCCAAGGTGAATGCGCTCAAGGAACTCGACAAGGAAATGCTGGAAAAAGGAATCTCCACGGCCAGCATTGGCTACTCTGAAATGACGAGGGAATACCGCTTCCATAACACTGAGGGGGCCAAGCTCTACTCCTCGGCGCCGCTTACCCGGTTCCTTTTCGAGGCGTTCGTCAGGGGGGAAACGCTGGACGTGGCGCGCAAATCACTCGTGAGGCATGCAGGGTTCGAAACCGAGAAAGACGCCCATAAGACGGCGGCCGAAACGGCGCAGAGCGCGGCGATGATGAAAAACGCAGGGCGAGTGCCTTCTGGAAATTATGACGTGATCGTCGACTCCCACATGGGAGGAACGATGTCGCACGAGGCGGTAGGCCACCCGTGCGAGGCCGACCTGATACTAACGGGCGAGTCGGTGCTGTCGGGCAAGCTCGGAAAAAAGATAGCGAACGACTGCATCAGCATGGTCGACGACGGCACCCTCTTCCCATTGTCCGGGTTCATTCCCTTCGACGACGAGGGAACGCCCTCCCAGAAGACCCAGCTCATCAAGGACGGAACGCTGGTAAGCTACCTGCACTCGCGCGAAACTGCGGCAAAGATGAACACCCACTCCACGGGCAACAGCCGCGCCGACTCGGTATACTTTTTCCCGATAGTGAGGATGACCAACACCTACTTCGAGCCCGGCGACCACTCCCTCGAAGAACTCGTGGACCTGAAAAAAGCCGTGATAATAGAAGGGTTTTCGGGTGGCGTGGTCAACCCGTCCACTGGCGAGTACCAGTTCGCAGGCCAGACCGGCTGGCTCGTGGAAAACGGCGAGAAGACCAAGTTCCTGAAAAACCTGTCAATAGCAGGCAACGTGATGGAGACCCTCAAGAGCGTCGACGCGCTCTCAAAAGAAACAGGCGAGCCAAGCGCGGGCATGTGTGGCAAGAGCGGCCAGAGCGTGCCCGTGGGCGATTTCTCTCCATGGATGCGCATACGCAACGCACGCGTGCTGGGCTCGTGATCACATGACCGACATGGAAAGGCTGGCAACTCTCGCGGCAAAAGAGGCTGACGAGGCAGAGGTGTACAAAACAAGTTTCCGGTCGACGCTAGCGAAGAGCACGCTCGACAGGATAAACTCCACCGAGGAAAAGCATTCCGCAGGGTACGGCCTGCGCGTAATAAAAGACGGCCGCGTGGGGTTCTCATTTTTCACGCGCGAGGAAGACTTCGGCAAGGCGCTTTCAACCGCGCTCTCTACCTCAAGACACTCGCAAAAGCTGGACATCCACTTCTCTGACACCGGCAGGTTCCCGAAGGTGAAGGGCCTCTTTGACAAGAAAGTGTCTGAGATGGAAGAGGGGGAGATGGTGGACCTGGTGGTATCATCGATAGACATGCAGAAACAGCCGGGCATCGACCTGCTGGAGAACTTCTTGACGCGGTACGTGGGGGAAACAAGCATAGCGACCTCTTCGGGCTGCTTTGCAGAGTATTCCGAGACGTTAACCCAGTTCCAGCCCATAGTAAAGTCGGGCGAGGAAGCCATCGCCCAGGAGGAGGCCCAGTCGCACGGCATGGTCGACACGCGCGGCCTGACTGCTCGCGGCATAGAGGCCGCCCTGAGGACGCGCAAAAGCGCCAAGTTAGAGGGGGAGCACGCAATCTACCTTCACAGGTATGCCATCGAAGAACTGCTTGGCAAGCTTTTCGCGCCGCTCATCGATGCCGATGACGTTGCGCGCAAGCAGTCGGCATGGCACGATAAGCTAGGAAAGGCTGTGGCGAGCGAGTCGCTGAGCGTGTACGACGACCCAACGATCGACGATGGAATCTCGTCAATGCCGTTCGACGCAGAAGCAACCCCCGCAAGACGCAGGGCGGTA
>JACOVT010000101.1 GCA_016177165.1 Microcaldota archaeon | reverse complement strand
CGCAATGCTGCGCGCAGTTGCTGGCCGCGGGGTTGTTCCATCGCGAGCCCGCAAAAGCGCGCTGGTACCGAAAAACCCGGACAAGAGCGGAAGCAGGTAGTCGCCGTTGAACGTTATCATTCCCAGCATTGAGGAAACCCCCACCACCAGCGCGTTCCCGAGTCCCTGAAGCGCGAGCATCCCCACGATCACCAGTAGAAGCAGGGGCATCACCGAGCCTGCCGCGGGGTAGAGCTGCGGGAGAAACGCCGAGTAGAAGGCCAGCACGACGAGTGAGAAAAAACACGCCAAAACCGATGCGAGCACACATGCATGTAAAGCGTCGGCATGCAGCGATTCGGAAGCAATGAGCGCCGTCTCTTCGTTGGGCAGGCGCAGCACCGTCGCTGGAACAAGGCTTGAGAAGACAAACGAGACCGACGCCGAGACTATAAAGGTAGTCCCGGCAAACGGGACGAGTGCGACCAGCGCGGGCAGCGCGTTGTTGATGTGGAAACCCGGCAGAAGTCCGATTGCAAACCCGAACGCAATACCGGCAAGAAAGTCAAGCATGGGGAGACCTCAATCATGACGGACCACGATGACGGACCACGCGCTTGGGAAACAGCCAGCACTGCTTCCCCTGCCTTGAAGCGCGGCCGAAGACGGTCACGCGGTCGCCTTCCATCACCGGAAAATCGTTCATGACAGACAACATACTCCCTCCATCATCCGCCAGCAGGCCGATCAGGCTCGACTTTTGCGAGAAGAAAGTCTTTGTGACGGTCGCGTCCACGCGCACCAGGCCGGAACAGGAGGCATTCAATTGGATGAGGGTCTTGGGCTCGTAAGAGTTGGTTGGCGAAAAAACGTATGACAGCAGCAGGCCGGCCAGCACGCAGGCTATCGCCATTTCGTTTTCGAGGCGCACGCCAAGACTGTCTAGCAAGCGGGTTTTAAGCGTTTCCCAACCCTTGTCGGTTAATTAGGGTTAAGAAAGTTATAAAAAGACAAGCACGCATATGTGCTAGCATGGCTGAAATGGTTACCATCCAGCTCCCCAAGAAGGACGTCGAATCGCTGCTGCACATAGTCGAAGACCTGCGTTTTCTGGAGGCTGCGGAAAAGGGCAATGGTGAAATATCCGCCGGAAAATTCAAGACCCTTAAACAGGTCAGGGCCAAGTACGGCATTCAATCATAAAACTCTCGATACTCTAGTGATTTCCTACGCGCTATGTTTGTCACCCGGATTTGCTTCTCTTCCTCGAGTATGCGGAATGCCAGCCGATAACCGGCCTGCCCAACTTTTAAGATCCAAAACTTGCCGCGAAATTCTCCAGCCGACCGCGGGTTTTCCTCAAGAAGGCGCAGCCTTTTGACTATCTTTTCCCGCTCTGCCGCACTCAAGCCCGACAAGTAATCGTCAACGCTATCTGCGATTAACACTTCATAGCCAACCATAAACGAACTAAGCGCTAACGGCGCTTAGACTTTTAACGGTTTTGCAACCGTGCCAAGTTAATCCGAGTTAAGAAAGGCTTTTATATCCAAGCAGCAAAGAATGCTCGGGACGGTGCAATTCTACCATGCAACCCCGGCACATTTTCTTCAACTCCGAGCTTCCGCTAGGTTCTGCTCTTAAGCGTTTCCCAACCCCCCATCCGGAATTCGGGTTTTAACCAGACATGGTTGGTTGTGGTTGTTTACGGCGTGGTTACGGGTAGTCGGTGCGTCCCGTGTGGTCGTCCCTTACGTTGACAGACTTTACGCCCGTGGCGTCAAAGGTGACCGAGGCTGTCTTGAGCGAGGTGACGTGGCCGGTCTTCTGGGCGTAGCCCGCGTCGGCGGCGAGGTCGAACTCGAGCTTTAGCTGCACGCTGCAGCTGGTCGGGCCGCTCGATGATGTTACGACGCTGGTTTTCACGTTTGACACCGAGGCACGTATCCCTGAATAGGCGGGGAACTCTGAAACCGCTTGGCTGAGCCTTGCCTTGACCTTGTTGTCGACGTCGGTTGATATGGAGCACTTGCTCTTGGAGGCTGCTTCCAGTATCGAATCCGAAAAGATGTTTTCCCTATATAGTGCGGCTATGCCCGCGAAGTTGTTGTACGCGTCAAAAACCAAACCGATGCGCAGCGCAGCGCTGCGGCCTGCCTCCATGTTTTCCCGCGCGCCCAGCAGGTAGGCTGACGAGACCATCATTATTGCCGCGACCGCGAAACTCGATGCAGTGAAAAAGAATCCCCTCATGAACAATCCCTCACCTGACGCACACCCTCACGTTTGCCGACTTCAATCCCTCATAGCCGTTTGAGGCCGAATTGGCCTTGTACGCTGCGGCTTTTGCCGAACTGGCTGAATATGCCGGGCTGCAGGCCTCTCCCGTGGAGATGTCCCCGAGCGCGGTTGTCGGGAAGGGCGCCTTTTGGATCTCTAGTACATCCCATGATAGGCGCGACAATTCCAGCGAGACGCTTCCGGGCTGCTGTGAGACTTCCAGCACCGCGAACAATGCGGACGTTGCGATGAGCGTGATGTAGAGCGCGAAAACCGCGTCTATCGAGAAGACAAACCCCCTCTTTTTCATGAGCATACCCTCACCGTCAGTTGTACTGTTGCTTTCGTGCTCGTGTCGGCGAGCAGCCTGCGGGCGACGGCTATCGCTTTCTCACTGCCGCTGCAGCCGCCGTTCAGCGTGCGGCCGCAGTTTATCGATTGCGGGCATCCGCTCACCATTAATTCTGCCCGGTAATTCGTAAGCGTGAGCGGCTGCCTGAACTGCTCGGCGTAGGCGTCCAATACCGCGGGGAACGAGTTGTCGAGGCTGACAAGGTTGGAGTAGAAGGTGCCGTCCTTCTTCAACGACAGGCTGGTGATTCCCAAATTGGCGATGTCGCCGGCTATCGCGTACTTTTTCTCGAATTCCACGTCTCCTTGGCGCTCGTATAGGCTCGAGAACGATGACGCCACGATGCCGGCGGTGGCAGTGAGTGCAACGAGCGCTGCGAGCGCGTCCATTGTCAATAGTTGTCCCTTCCGCATTTCAACACCCTGATTTCAACACATTGCCGCTTATGCAGAACCCGAATGGCACCGGGTAGGAGTCACCCATCTCGTTGAACCCGACGCTCACCACTGTCTGCGAGCCCTTTGTAACCGAAAAACTCGCTTCCTTGGACATGATCGCCCCCCTGGGCACGGCTACAGCAATGTCTGAGATACCAGCGGCGTGGAATGCGTTGGCCTGCATGCCCACCGACACGGCTCCTCCCTTTGCTTGGACGTAGCTACCGAAATCGGCCGACTCGCTGACGCCGTTCGGTATGGTTCCGGCCAGCCAAGCCGCCAGCAGCGATACCACAATGAGCGCCATGAGCGCATCCAAGCTCAGCAATCCCCTCATTTCATCCCCTCACCGATCATCACTTGCCCATCCATCCAGCCATCCTACCCGCCAGTCAATGAAACCCGAAGGTTGCAGTCTATGAAAGTGTCGCCGTTGGGCGTTGCGCCGCAAGAGCTTTCCACGTCGTCGGCGATGCGGCGCAGTATGAATTGCCTGCACGACCGGTCGCCAGTGAACGAAACCTCGAGGGTTCCTGCCGCCTCGTCCAGCTGTGCTGAACGGAATGCCACGTCCTCGCAGCCGGCGCTACGGGCCGCGCGCGCGGAATGGAAGGACGCGACCTTCTTCACTTCTGATAGCACGAATGTCTTGCCGGCCTCGTCCGCCACGTCAAACGCGACCGACCCGACGACAAGCAGCGTTATGGCTATCACGAGTATGAACTCGAAGGAGGTCTGCCCGCGCCGGCCTGTTTCAGCTCTTCTTGACCTCAATCAACCCACCCGATGGCGTTATCAGGCTGGAGCTTGAAGCCGATACTGCCTTGAAGCAGAAAGCCTGCTGGGAACACGGGGTCCCGTAGTCTTTCGCGCCCTGTTCGTTGCACTGCGCACATGCATAATAGGAGGTTACTTCTCCACGGGAGCAGCTCACGCACGAGTATGCCACGCCGGGAAAGCTGGTCGTGATCACCGTCCCGGCCGGGACGCTGGGGTTCATGTACTGGAACGGCGGCTCGGTCGGCTCGCACACCTCCCTGAGCTGCGCAGGTTCCACGGATATGACGCAGGAGGGCGGCGCCCGGAGGAAGAGCACCTTCTTGCCACCGGAGCCTTGCAGCGACATCATCTCGCCGTATGACTTCAGCAGGCTGGAGACAGAACGTTCCTGCAGCTTCCTGCCGATTTCCCGGGCGTCCTTCTGCGAGTCGCTTATCAGGTCAAGCGAGATGCCTGAAAAAAGCAGCATGACCACCACTATCACGATTATGTACTCGATTGTTATCTGGCCGCGCTTCATGGCGACACCACCTTGAGGGCCGATGCGTGGTAGTTGCCCACCAGGTCTTTCAGCGCGGGCTTGGACGCGCCGAAAGTGGCGCCCGTGAAGGCCACCACCGCGCCAAGAAGCACCACCGTGGCGAGCACTATCAGGTATTCGAGCGATGACTGTCCTGCGTCATCCATGTCAACCAACCAGATCCTTCCTCAACAATTGGACGTTCTGCTTCAGGCCGTCCTTTATGTTGAACAAGTCGGCCAGCAGCAGCACCGCAACTGCCGCAATCGCTATCGCGAGCGCCAGTATTGCCAAGTACTCGAGCGACACCTGCCCGCGATCGTCCATTGTCAGGGAAAGAAGGTGGGCGTTTAAAAGACTATACAATAAGCGCCGCCGCCAGAAAGAGAGCGTAACCTGCTGTAAAGATGGGGGTAAAGGGCAGCGAGACCCTCACCCCAACCTTTTTTCCCGCTTTGCGAAGCAGCGAGACCTCCTGCAATGTGAGGCCTCGGGCCATTGCCCTCACCACCCTGCCGCCAACTTTCCGGTCGCTTGCCAGTATCATCCCCTCTCCCAGCGAACGGGCAGCAACCTCCCTGCGCAATGCGTACTTCTTCAGCCCGGAGAAGCAGGCCCTTGAGGAAAGGAAAAGTGTTGATGCCGCCAAGAGCGAAACCATCGCCACGCCGAATGGGATGGGGTTGGCGGCCAGCGAGGCAAAACTCAAGCCCAACGACACGGCTATTCCATAACCCCTTGACTTGTGCAGGACGAGGATGAGTGGAAGCGCAAAAATGGCGTGAACTCCTACCATCGCCATTGCCTGCAGCGATGCCACTGCATGGAATGGAAGCAGCACTGCACGCGACGCGCCCGCCCGCAGCCGTTCCGCTACATGCTTTCTCATTTGCCTGTTTGCAGTCAGGTGAAAGAGCGAGAAGAGGATCACGAACGGAACCGAGGCGAGCAGCGAGGCCGCGAGCGCGTAAAATGGGACCGGCCAGAACCCCTGGAATGCCGGGAGGAGAAAGCCGAGGGCGGCGAACAGCTTGGCGTCCCCGCCCCCCCACACCCTGGCAGAGTAGAGCGAGTAGGCGAAAATGAAGCAGGCAAGCCCCGTGATGACTGCAACAAGCAGCGGCAGGGGCGACTGCGCACGAGCGGATTCCAGAGCGCCCAAAAACAAACCGGCAAGCGCGACCGACAGCGACAGCCTGTCCGGGATGTGCCTCGAGCGCAGGTCAAACCAACTGGCGGCAGCAAGCGCAACGATGGCAAGCGCGGCTGGTATAATAGTCTGCACTCTGGTATTCGAGACTTGGGTTCTTAAAAATAGGAGGGAACGGGCAGCCGCCCGTTCTTAAGGTTTAGGCCGGCCTGATCGAGGCAACGTCTGCCCTCAGGCAGAATCCGCATCCTGATGCCGGGTTGTTTATGTCGCAAGCCTGTGCCTTGTTCTCGTCGGACTTGAGCACGTCCATGCCGGTCGCGGGGTCGATGCAGCCCTTGGAACAGATGTCGTCGCACTTGAACGCTGCGCCATAAGTTGCCTGCGCCTGTGCGCACTGGGCTCCTGCTGTGCGGCATGATGCCAATGCGGTCTGCTTGCCGCCGGTTCCGGAGATGTTGCTGATAAACAGTATCACGACTGCAGCGACTGCTATGACCGCACCAATTATTATCAGGTATTCGAGTGATGCTTGTCCTTTTCTCACACGTTCACCTCCAGCACCCTGCTAACGAGAAGCTGGTTTAAAAAGGTTGCCGCCGAGTTTCAGCGCCCAGCCAGCTCACTTCCACGCGGTTTCAAGTTACTTCGACATCGAACTGGTACTCGTTGTCGGCGGTGGTGAACTCGTTGCTGCACGTCGACTGCGGCGGGTCGATCCTTACCTTGATGGTCCAGTTTCCATTCGTGTATACCTGCAGGTCGCCCACGTTCACGGTCACGTTGCCTCCCGGCTGCGGCACGTTGAACTGGACAATCGCGGCAGGCGCGAAGCCGGCGTCGTCCTGGTGCTTTTTCTCCCACGCCACCCTTGACTTGCCGTTCTGGCAGTTCAGCACGCCTTCGGCGTGCACGATGGCCGACCCGCTGCCGCTCGTCGGGCTGTAAGCAACGCGCACGACACTCGCATCCTTGGCGAAGTTGAGGTTGGGAGCCCCTTTCAGGCTGCCCGTCCTGTAGTTATTGTTGAGGCTGACGTCCGCGCTTTCCGGCGGGAACGTCAGGCAGGCCTGCCCGTTCGAGAGGGCGCTCACCCCTGTTATTTTTGCAGTGACCGTGTGGGGATAGCCGTCTGCCACCCAGTTGAACGTCACCGGCATGATCAGCCCGGACTTGATCGCCGATGTGTTGGAGCCCAACTTGTGGGCGTCATCCTCGGCATCAAGGTAGAATGAAACGGTGGCATCCTCATCAACCACGAGGTTGTTCTTCACGTCTGCTTGGAATACAACTTTCTCGTCCTTGTCGGGCCCGCGGGAGCGCGGGTCAAAGAAGTTGAGGGCGCCCTGCGTCGCTAAAGCAATCATTGAGGGGTCGGCAAAGATGGGTGCTTGCTGGGAGAACTTGTCGTTTGCCGCGTCGGCGTCGGCCCCCTGGGTGAAGTTGGTTGCGATCAGCTCGGCGTCAAGGGTCATCGTTCCGGCAGGTATCGGATTGTCGAACACTGAAAACGATTCAGAGCGCGAGGCGCCTGCAGACAGTTTCTGGTTGGTGCAGAACAGCTTCTGGGCGTTGAGCGCCGCGTTCTTCACGTTTATGCAGTACTCGTTGGCGTCTATGTTGCCCTTGTTTTCCACGTTTGCCTCGACAAGCATGATCGACTGGCAGGCCATGTCCTTGACCGGGTCGAAGAAGCGCGCCGTGATTCCCGTGAGGGCGAGGTCAGGGCGTGGCTGCTCCTGGACGTTTACGGTGACGCTCTTGGTTGACGTCAGGCCGTTGTTGTCGGTGACCGTCGCGGCGAGCGTCGCCGCGCCGTTTCCGGAATAGCCTGTCTTGAACACGTATTCGGTTCCCTGCTGGTTCGGGCCCGGCGAAGCAAGGCAAGGCGTGCCTGCGATCACCAGCTGGCAGTCCCATGCGATCGGGTAGACAACGTAACCGTCCGAGTCTGCCGCCGTTGCCTTGAAAGTGCAAGGCACGTCGTTAAAGCATGAGTCTGGAGGGGTAATAGAGATGGTGGGTGGCTTGTTTCCTATTCCTCCACCCTGGTATACTATCGCAGCGGGGTTGCCCTGCTTGCATGAGCCGCAGGCGCTGCCGTCCCCGCTCGTGCAATCGCTCGTGCGCAGGTTGAGGGAACCCTTCATGATGTCCAAACCACTATTCGGATCAGCACACTGCTGCCGGCACTGAACACACGGGTCGTTGGGGTTGGAAGCCTTGAACAGCTTGCACGTGGAAGCCGCCTGCCTGCAGTTGGCAAAAAGCGATGCGCTCTCTTGTCCTTGGAACGAGCCCGAGATGAACATCACGATGAAAGCCGAGACCGCGAGCACTACCGCTATGAGTATGAGGTACTCGAGCGAGCCTTGCCCGCGATCGTTTGGCTGCACGGCTAGCTAACTGAGGCGCGGTTTTAAAACGTTCCTGTCACCCCGCCAGAAAGATCAGGTGAGCGGCTTTGAGAAAGTGTGCACGTTGTCATCTGTCGTTGACTCGGTGCAGGTGCCTGAACCGAACTGGGGCTTTGTGCCGGCGTATATCTCGGTCTTTATGCGCATCTGGTCGGACTCGGTTGGATTGCCAAGCCCGCCCGACAGCAGGGTCTTCAGGTTGCCGTCAGAGTCAAAGCTGAACACCGACACCGAGAATGAGACGCTCTTCCTGAGCAGGTAGTTTGCTGATGAAGGATCGAGCACGTACCAGCGCACCTCGCTGCCGGCGCACGAGGCAAGGTCTACCGCATCCCCATGCACCCATGCGTAACCGTTGCCTGAAGTTGGGTCATAATCCACGTTTGGGGTTCCTTGGGCGTTCTTTGCATACCTGAGGTTGAACACGGTTGCCTTTATGCTGCCGGAAAGCTGGTTGTCATTCTTGTTGGTGTCGTACGTGTCCGGCGGCATTGTGAAGCAGGCGGGCGGACCGGGCGGCGCGCTGACGCCGGAGAGCTTTGCTGTTAGCGTGTGCGACCCCCCGTCTGCAGTCCATACCTTTGACACGGCGACCTTGCCGAAACCTGTCGAGGCGTCGGGCGCTTCCGCGCTTGCCGTGCCGATGCTTGCGTCGTCAACAAGGAAATCCACCACTACGTTAGCTTTCACGGGCAGTTTGTTTTGCACCGTAGCTTCCAAAGTCAGGTCTACTCCTTTCGCAGGTCCGGTCATCGAGCCGCCGAACGAACCGCTAGGGGTGACGTCAAAGAAGGTAACCATCCCGAACTGTCCTTGGCCCGAGGCCTTGAACTCTGACATGCCGATGCTGCCATTCGCCGACCGGGTGGTTTCCTGCTTGTCGTTGGCCGGGTTGCCGTCTGCCATCGAGTTCCCAAACACAATCCCGGAGAGCGAAGCTTCATAAGTGGACTGACCTCCGACCACCGGGGAGCCCAGCGGTATTGAAAACGACTTGAACGCCCCGCCGTCGAGGTTGGAGTCGCACGCTTTGGCTGTGCTGATTACCGAGCCGGAGGGGTCGCTTGCCTTGAGGTCAACGCAAAACGAGTTAGCCATGGTGTTGCCGTTGTTCCTGACAGCCACCGTGGCAGCAGGCGTGGCGCACGCATTAGAAGGAGACGGGATTCCGTAGAAGTTAAGCGAAGTAACAGCCAGGTCGGCCACTGGCAGAGGACCAACGTCCAGACTGGCGCTTGCAGTAGTTTCTGACCCTTTGTCGTCCTTTGCAGTGACGCTCACGAACAGCCTGCCGCCCTGGGTGCCGCTCGGGGTGACTTCGAGCGTCTTTCCATCATCTTTTACCAGCTGGTTGCAGGAGCGGCCGTCGCCGGAGTAGTCGCAGGTCCACGAAACGCCGCTCACAGAACCGTCCGGGTCGCTCGCCTCGGCAGTGAAAGTGCAGGTAGACCCGGCGGCGCACGAGCCGGGCTGCGTCACCTTTACCACGGGCGGCTGGTTCCCGATTCCGCCGCCCTTGTATACTATCGCTGCAGCGTCACCAGCCTTGCATGAGCCGCAGGCGCTGCCGTCCCCGCTCGTGCAATCGCTCGTGCGCAGGTTGAGGGAACCCTTCATGATG
>JACOVT010000104.1 GCA_016177165.1 Microcaldota archaeon | reverse complement strand
CCTCAAGGAAGAGCGCGAGCGCGGCGTGACGATCGACATCATGCACAAGGAGTTCCAGACGCCGAAGTACTACTTCACTATTATTGACGCGCCCGGCCACAGGGACTTTGTCAAGAACATGATAACTGGAACCAGCCAGGCAGACGCGGCCGTGCTAGTCGTTTCAGGCAAAGAGGGCATCCAACAGCAAACCAAAGAGCACGCTTTCCTAGCACGCACGCTTGGCGTCAAGCAACTGATAATCGCAGTCAACAAGATGGACGCTGTTAATTACGACAAGGAAAAGTTTGAAGACGCCAAGGACGAAATGACCTCGCTGCTCAAAAAGATAGGTTACAAGCCAGAAGAAATCCCATTTATCCCTGTTTCAGCATACAACGGCGATAACATAGTCAAAAAGAGCGCCAAAATGAACTGGTACACAGGCCCTACGCTCATTGAAGCGCTCGACGCGCTTAAGGTTCAAGAGAAGCTGTCCAACAAGCCGCTTAGGCTGCCAATAGATAACGTCTACTCAATATCTGGAGTTGGCTTAGTACCAGTCGGGAGAGTTGAGACTGGCGTTATGAAGCTTAATGAGCGCGTGCACATAATGCCTGCGAACGTGATTGGCGAGATAAAAACCATAGAGATGCACCACCAGCAATTGCAGCAGGCCGAAGCCGGCGACAACATCGGTTTCAACCTAAAAGGTGTAGAGAAAGACAAAGTCAAGCGGGGCGACGTTATTGGCCCGATCAGCAAACCTCCGACAGTGGCTGAAGAGTTTACGGCGCAGATAGCCGTGCTCAACCACCCGACCGCGATCACAGTCGGCTACCAGCCAGTCGTCCACTGCCATGTCGCTAGTACTACATGTACAATAACTGAAATAGTCAAGAAACTCGACTCTGGTACCGGCAAGGCAACAGACGATAAGGTTGATTCTCTAAAGACTGGTGACGTGGCAATCGTAAAGATGAAACCCACGAAACTAATGGTGGTAGAGAAAGCCTCAGAATTTCCACCTCTCGGCCGCTTTGCGGTCAGGGACATGGGCCAGACAGTCGCAGCCGGAATAGTCATTGATGTGGTCCCAAAGAAACTCTAGCAGATTGAATCCTAATGAACTTCATTATTTCGCAAGAGGTCGCTGCCCGCTTTCCAGAATTACGTATAGGCGTGCTTGTCGCGCACGGCATTGACAATGCAGGAACGAACGAGGACCTGGAGAGGCTTAAATCAGAATGCGCCAAAAAGCTGCGCGAACGCCTGAACGCGGAAGCGTTAGAAGTGCTTCCCTCTGCTGCTGTCTGGAGAGAGGTTTACCAATCGCTTGGCGTATCCTCGAAGAAACACTTACCAACAAATGAGGCGCTGCTCAAAAGGGTGCTGAAGGGAGGCCCACTCCCCACAATATCAAAGGCCGTTGACTCTTATCTCTGCGCTGAAACTGAAACATACCTGCCTATTGGGGGATACGATCTTGATCGAATCAGCGGAGACATACGGTTGCGCACCTCGCCAGGTGATGAGCCCTTCCAGCCGCTCGGCTCTGCAGAAGCATCCGACACTACCTTGCCGGGAGAGTTGGTCTACGCCGACAGCTCGCGCATACTAACGCGAAGATGGAACTACAAGGACTGCGAGCCATGCAAGATTACTCAGCAGAGCCGCAGCATTATACTAATGAGTGAAGCTCCAGACAATAGGATCGGCGATCAGGAAGTTGAGAAGACGCTCGAATTAATCAGCGAGCACATCAAAAGGTTCTGCGGTGGGGAGACAAGAACATTTGTAACCAATGCCGCAGGTGGGCTGGAGTACTCAATCTAGAGCCCCAACGCTTCCTTCAACTTCTTGGCGATGAGCGAGCCGTCGACTTTTCCGCGGAACTCCTTCATGAGATCGCCCATGAGGACGTTGAACGCCCGCTGGCCACCCAAGTCTGGCTTTTGTTTCACCAGCTGGCGGATGCGCTGGTCTAGCGAGGAAAGCGGGAACGAGACCGCGCCGGCGGTCTTGAGGACGTTGCCAAACGCCACTCGCGGCGCGGAGGCCTGCGCCCGCAGCAGCTGTGGTATGGCCTCCTTGGCTATCCTGTTCTCCTTAAGCGCAACAAAGAGCTGGCGGAACACGTCGGGCGTCAGTGCAGAGACGTTCAGTCCTTCGCGCCTTAAGGTGGTGATCGTGTTCAGCAGGGTCGTGGCCACAATGGTGGGATTGGTGGCCCAGTCAGCCAACTCCAGGAAGAGCGGCAGCTGCGGAGACGTTACAAGAGCGGCAGCGAGGTCGTCGCTCAGCCTGTACTTTTCTGTAAGCTCCTCGAATATCTGTTCCGGCTTCCTCGGCAGCTTCTCCCTTACCACGTCCAGGTGTTCCTTGCTCACGATTATGGGCTTCAGGTCGGTCTCTGGGTAGAGCCTGGAAGCTCCGGGGAGCGGGCGCATGTACGCTGAGTTGCCGTCCGGGAGGGGCTGTCTCGTCTCCCGCGGAACCCCCTTGAATGCAAAGTTTATCCTGTCGGCGATCGCGCCCAGAGTGGCCTTCAGTCTCGTTTCGTCCTTGCCGACAAGGAAGAGGAACGCGTCTTCCGGCGACAATGAATGTTCGGCGCCGATTTCCACGAATGGCTTTTGCGCCCCATACTTCTCGGGCTTTTCGTCCGAGTCTACCATGCCGCCGAAGCCGAATGTCTTGGCGTGGTCTGCCAGCTCCGAGCCGAAGTGCCTTCCGGGTGTAAGCTCGAACGAGAAGCAACCGGCAAATCCCGGAAGCAGGAATCCCAAGACTTTTCCACCTTCGCGCACCGACCTGCCTATAAAGGACTCGTTCGACATGAAGTGCTTGGTGAACTCGGTAATTCGCGGCGAGATTGGCTTGAGCCCGCGCTCGCGCAACAGCTCCCTTAGTGCAATGAGGCGGCGTTGCCTTCGGGCTTCGTACTCGACAGCCCTTTCGAGCACGTCGATCTCTTGGAAGCCCTTTATCTCAACCCGGTCGCCGCCCTCGACTGAAATGTTGACGTCTTGGCGTATGGAGCCTATCCCGCGCCCCACCTTACCCGTGACGCGCAGCAGCCTTCCCAACCGCAGTGCGGCGTCCTTAACCTGCGCCGGCGATGCGTCTTGCATTATGCCGGTAGATATCTCTACGAGTGGAATGCCGAGCCTGTCCAGACGATAAATCCCTTCCTCTTTCTTGCCGATTATGCCAGAAGCTTCCTCTTCCAAGTAAACCCCGGTTATTGGAACGCTGCCTTCCGGCAAGTTCAGCGAACCGCCGCCAGCGACCATGGCAGTGCGCTGGAACCCGGAAACGGCGCTGCCGTCCAAGACAGTCTTGCGCATCACGTGTATCTCGTCAAACACTTCGCAGCCGAGAAGCAACGATATCTCTAGCGCCACCTCGAGCGCCTTTGCGTTTGCCTCGTGCGGCGGCTCTTCGTCCAGCTCGACCAAGCAGGTTTCGTCCCTAAACACCTGATAGGAAAACTGGGACCCGCGCGCGAACTCTTCACGCACCGCAACATCGATCTCCCCAGTTTCCCCGGCGACAGGGCGCAAGCGCCGGGAGACCGCCGTTATTGGCTGTGCCTCCTTCAAATCTGACGAACAGTCGCAGAACAGCTTGCTGGTCGCCAGCCGCTGGTGGAACTCCAGCCCAACGCGGACTCCCCCGTATCCTGCAGGTTTCATCACTACCCCGACCGTGCTACCTCTTTCATGACTTTAAGCGTTGCTGGCGGGACGAGCGTGCCTAATTCCTTCCATTTTTCTTCCCTCATCAGGCGCCTTGCCAGCGTCCCCGAGTAGCCGTCTATTGGAGCGGCGAGCACCACTTTCCATCCCAGCTTGCGGTAAACGGCAGCCGAGTCAAAGTGGTGCGGGTCCTTTACAGGAAGGTAGACTTCCGACTCTTCGCGCGGAGGGAAAGCTTCCAGCCATGCCAGCGAATCTGAAAGTGTGGAAGGTTTTGCAACTATGCAGAAGCGCTTTGGCTTCACTCCTTCTTCCAGCAGCGAGTTCCGTACCATGGTGTAGCGTTCCCAGAAAGAGAACGGGTTGTTCTCGGGCTGAAGCGATTCCATCTTCGACGCCCTTCCGGAATCAGCCACGGTGTCGTTGAACTTTATTCCTTCACGAAAAGGGTTAGTCACACC
This sequence comes from Microcaldota archaeon, assembly GCA_016177165.1. GTDB lineage: Archaea > B1Sed10-29 > B1Sed10-29 > B1Sed10-29 > JACOVT01 > JACOVT01. Next base: position 5,578 of record JACOVT010000104.1, on the reverse strand, counting down.
CGCGACAAGGAAGTCGTGGGTTTTCAGCACGCTCATGCAGTGTTGCAGTTGCGCCTTGTGGAAGGGCTGGAAGCGCCCGTAGAATATCCCATATTTGGGCTTGGACTTCTCGGCGCGGGCGGGGTTCAGGAACTGGCGGGCCAGCTTGACCGCTGGTTTGGGCATCAGCTTTCCGGCGCCATTCCAGTTTCCCTGTTTGAGCATGGAAAGCGATTCACTGCCAGAATAATCCTCGACGCGACCGAGGTCGACCAGCCTCCACCGCTCCTGCTGGTGTATGCGGGCGTTCTCAAAATGGTGCTTGTGGTCAAACTGCAGGTAGATGACGCAGCTTTCCCTTGGAGGCAGGGAATCATGCCACACTGCGTTCAGCGCGAACGTGGGTGGCTTGGCAACTATAGAAACCCTTGAAAGGTCGACCCTTGCGCCCAAAAGCGAGGCCTGCATCATCATCAGGCGCTGCCAGTACGAAAACGGGTTGTTCCCGGGAAGCAGCGACTCCTTCTTGAGCGCCATGCCCTCTTTTGATACGACCGGGGAGAACTCGAAACTCTCTCTGAACGGGTTGGAGATGCCGATGACGAGCTCGTCGTGCCCTTCCAATATCTGCAGGCAGGCGTCCAAGTGCCCCTTGGTGAAAGGCTGAAACCTTGCGTAGAACACGCCGTACTTTACCATCAGCCCCACTCGCTGACACGCCTCATTCCCTTGGCGACGACCATGCGCAGGAACCGCTTCAGCTCCTTTTCCAAGTCTTCCTTGCCGCTAGTATTGACTATTAGGTAGTCGGCCATTGCTATGACCTCGCCGAGCCCCCACGACAGCTCTTTCTTGTCGCGCCCTTTGAGCTCCTCGTCCGTGATGACTTCGTCGGACCGGGTCTTCAGCCTTTCCGGGTCGCCCAGCCGCTTGGCGCGCAGCTTGAAAGGCGCCCAGACACATATTAGCATGAAGTCGTCGCCAAACTCGCGCTTGAAAATCTCCGGCTCTTCCGGAGAGCGTATGCCATCAATTATGACCATATCCTCATGCCCGAGTACGTCCCTGAGGTAGGGCAGCGAAAGTTCCCCAGCAACCCCGCGACCCTTCTCCTGACGGATCTTTGTTGCGAACTCGCGCATGGACTCCTTGTTGACTTCTATGCCATGCTTTTCCATTTCTGCGCGTACCGCGCTGCTCATCACGAAGGTCTGGCAGCCCATGTCCTCGAAAATCCTGCGCACGCTCGCCTTGCCGGACAATGGCATGCCAGTGATCCCGATTATCATTTCCCCGCCCTCTTCAACCCCAAACGCTCAGCGAGCTCGCGCGTTTTGCGCCCGAGCTCGTCCAGCGTGCCATTGTTCTCGACCCGGTAGTCGCGCATCCCAAACACCCTCGCCATGCCATACTTTTCCTCATCGGTCTTGTCGCGCGAGAAAAACTTCTCCCAATCCCGAGGATCCTCCGGCTTTCGCCTCCCAAACCTGACTTTCGGGTCGGCGAAAACTTCAACCAGCACGGCTTTAGGAAACTTTTTCCTTATCTCCGCGATCTCCTCAGGGCTCCTTGCGCCAACAATGACAGAAGGCGGGTTGATTTTCCCAACGATCAGCTTCCCGAGTATTCCCATCCCGCCCTTTTCGCGCAGCTCGCCCGCCACCTTGGTCAGGTTGAGCTTCTGGCCCGCATCCAATCCGCGCCGGCGGCACTCCTCCCTGAGAATGACGGAAAAGACAAGCATCTGGCACCCGTACTCGTCCCTCAACACTTCGGCCGCGGCGTCCTTACCGCTGCGCGCAGCGCCCGTGAGTATCACTACCGGAGTTTCCCGCGGCCTGTTGATCATCAATTGAGAACTAGACTGCATGCCCCTGTTATTGGAAACGAGGTAATAAAATGCTACTCTTCCGCGCCGCCCCGGCCGCCGCCCACGTGAACTCCCAGGCTTCTTTCGAGTCGCTGCTCCTGTACAAGCGCGCCCATCACCCTGCCTCGCTCGCGCGGCTCCAGCGATGACCAGAATGAGGCAAATTCAATCAACCTTATCGGAACCACCGAACCCCTGCCACGGGCCATTTCTCCAAGAACCCGGTTCACCGCACGGGATCTCGCCCTCGCGAGCAGCACGAAACGCGCCTCCTGAAGGCCGTAAGCTTGCCGGAAAGCGGCGAGGAAGGCGGTCCTCTCTGTGGCGTTCATCTTCGGCAATGCCCGCTCCAAGGCGCCGCGGGCAACCTTCCATTTCCCTTCCTGCAGGCGCAGGGCGGCCTCCTGTAACTCTGTTGCGGCCGGGCTCCTGATGCTTTCATCCAAAACGACCTCTGCCGTCTGCCAGCGAAGGCCCGGATTGCGCATGACCCTAGGAAACACCTTCACTGGAAAGCGAAAGCGCTGCATGCGAATATGGCACTGGCAAAGTTTATAAACCGAGAAAAAAAGAGGTGTTCGGCTTGCGACGAAACCTACTGGTTCCGCTTTTAAACCGAGGCAGGCAAACCTTATTGGATTCTGATGAAGCTTTACGAGTTTGAGACAAAGCAACTGCTAGCCAAGAGCGGCGTCCCCATCCCGCAAGGGAAACTTTTCCACTCACACCAAGAAATAGACTCCCCGGGGGTGGTCAAGGCACAGGTGCTTGCCGGAAAAAGGGGCAAAGCCGGCTTTATCAAAATGTGCGGCTCGGCACACGAAGCTCAGAATGCCGCTAGGGAAATCCTTGGCAAGAAGCACGGCGACGAAACGGTCGCAGGCGTGCTGGTCGAGGGCGCGACTCCCGGGACGGAATACTACCTGTCGTTCACTTTCGACCAGCGCTTGCGCGACCCGGTAATGCTGCTTTCCGTGCAGGGCGGCGTCGACGTCGAGTCCGCCGACCGCTCCCTGTTCCAAGCCATACACATTGAAGGCAAGCTGGACGGGTTCAGGGTGCGCGAAACAGCGAAAAGGGCGGGCTTTTCATCACAAGTCCTGCCAAAGCTCTCCAACTTTGCGCTGCGCGTTTACGACTGCTTCCACTCGAACGACTTCCGCCTATTGGAAATCAACCCGCTGACAGAAACAGAGGACGGCTCGCTCGTCGCCGTCGGCGCAGCCGGCATCATAGACGACGACGGCCTGCAAAGGCACCCGGAAATCAAGGAGTTCGGCCCGCGGAACGCTGGCCGAGAGCCGACGCAGCGCGAGCTGGAGGCCAAAAAGATCGATGAGAACGACTACCGAGGAACGGCGGGCAAGTACCTCGAGCTTGACGGCGACGTTGCCATGTTAACTCCTGGCGGTGGAGGAAGCATAACAAATATGGATGCCCTAATTGCCGCTGGAGGAAACCCTGCGAACTACTGCGAGTATTCAGGCAACCCGCCAACTGAAAAAGTATACAAACTGGCCAAGATTGTCCTCAGCAAGCCGGGGCTCAACGCCTGCTGGCACGTTGGCGGCATCTCGAGCATGACCCGCGTCGACGAAACCATGCGTGGATTCGTGCAAGCAATCGAGGAAATGAAGCCTCATTTTCCGATAGTGATCCGCCGCGGCGGGCCCGGCGAAGAGGAGGCGTTCCGCCTGCTGAAGGAATGCGCAAAGCGTAATGACCTCAACCTGCACTTGTTTGGTTCGGACACGCCGATGACCGAGACCGCATCGCTGGTAGTAAAGCTGGCCAACGAGTATTCCGCGAGAGAGTGAAACAAATGAGCATACTGATTGACGAAAACTCGCGAGTGATCATACAAGGAATGACGGGCAAGGAAGGCTCTACGGCCTGCAGGCTGATGCTCAAGTACGGCACGCGCGTGGAATGCGGCGTGACGCCCGGCAAGGGCGGGCAACAAGTTGAGGGCAAGCCGATCTATGACACTATAAGAGAAGCGGCATCAAGCCATCCTGTTAACACCTCACTCATTTACGTTCCTCCCCTCGCGGTAAAAGACGCCGCATTCGAAGCTTTGGCCAACGGCATAAAGCTCGTTTGCGTGATCACCGAACATGTCCCGATGCACGACGCTGCCAGCATTGTAGCGGCAGCGCGCGACCACGATGCCCGCATCATCGGGCCCTCCTCGTTGGGGGTCATCTCCCCCGGAAAGGCGCTGCTGGGCGCGCTGGGCGGCGAAACGCCCGAAAAATACTTCCGAGCCGGAAACGTAGGCGTGATTTCCAAGAGCGGCGCAATGACCACGGAAATCAGCAACATGCTGACGCTCGCCGGACTGGGCCAGTCCACATCAATCTCGATCGGCGGCGACTACCTCCAAGGCCTGACATTTTCTGACTGCCTAGAGCTGTTCCAGAACGACCCAGCCACCGAAGCAGTCGTGATATTCGGCGAGCACGGCGGACTCTACGAGGAACAGGCAGCCGAACTCATCACCAAGGGGGGCTACACCAAGCCCCTCGTGGCATTCGTGGCAGGCTTCTTTGCCGAACGCCTTCCGCAGGGACTAACTCTAGGGCATGCGGGCGCGATCATAGAAGGAAACACAGGAACCCCAACGCACAAGGTGGCGGCGCTCCGCCAAGCGGGCGCGCTGGTCGCCGACCGCTTCGGGGACATTCCAAAGCTAGTTAAACAAGCCCTACAAAAGTGATGACATGCCAGTCGAATGGAAAACCTCCGTGTCTAGTGAGGGCGAAGAGACGCTCATACGCGGTTATTCGGTGTTCGAGTTAGCCAGCAAACGGCCATTCGGCGACACGGTCTTTCTCCTGTTGCGCGGCGAGCTGCCCAACCCGAAGGAGGGCAAGCTGTTCAACTCCATACTGACGATGACGACCACTCACGGCATCGGCAACCTGTCTACCGTGGGGGCTCGCGTCGCCGCCAGCGGAGGCTCGCCAGTCAACGCCTGCATCGCGGCGGGATTGTTGGCGCTCGGACCACACCACGGAAGCGGACCTGCAGAAGCCGCGGCAGCCAACTTCCAAAAGAACGCCTCCCGAAGCCCCGAGCAGCTCGTCACCGAGTTCAAGAATGCCGGCAAGCGCATGCCGGGCTACGGCCACCCGGTCCTCTAGAAAGACCCGCGCGCAACTGTTCTCGTGGAGCTGGCTGAAAAACTAGGCTTGGCTGGCAAGCACACCAAGCTGGCGCTCGCGATTGAACCGCTGCTCGAGAAGTCAGCCGGTCGTCCGCTCTGCTTCAACCTCGACGGCGCCTACGCAGCGCTCTTGAGCGACCTCGGATTCTCACCAGAACAGGTTGGAGCCGTGTTCGCCATAGGTCGCAGTGCTGGCTTGGCGGCGCACGCGATCGAAGAGAAAACAAGCGAAAAACCAGTCTCGAAACGCGTGCCCATCAATGAGAGCCGCTACACCGGGCCAGAAAAAAAAGCTGTACCGGACTGATTGCGGATCAGTATTTGTGCCCAAAGACTACCTTTTCTAAATAAAGCTCTCTGAGCTGCACATCGTGGGAGAAAACTATCCTTAGCTTCCCAACCCATATACGAGAGCTTCCTCTAAGGTCATAGTGAAGGTGCTTGTAGCGTTCTGGGTTTTCGCTGACTTCTTCTATCTTTTTCTTTATCATTTCTCTGGTGTGCTTGTCGATCTTTTCAAAGTCCTTGGAAAACTCCTTGGTGTGTATTATCTTATAGTG
>JACOVT010000105.1 GCA_016177165.1 Microcaldota archaeon | reverse complement strand
GTGTAGCGGGCGAGATCGGCTGACAAGTAATAAGAATAACTGCCATCAACCATACCAATCACCTAGCATCTCCTATTCGGCATATTTAATACTTTTGCAACTCTGCCGAGTTAATTTTAGGGTGTTGGCAAATGCTTTAAAGGAGCGCGCCAAAACCATAGCATGAAGCTCTTCGCTGACCTGCACCTCCACTCGAAGTACTCGCGCGCCGTGTCGGAAAAGATGAACGCGCTCGAGCTCGCGCGCGCCGGCAAGGTGAAAGGGCTAAACCTGCTCGGAACGGGTGACTTCACGCACCCGCTTTACCTCAAGGAACTAAAGGAAACGCTCAAGCCCTCGCAGCACGCTGGCATGTACGAAGCCGGCGGCTCGCTGTTCCTATTGACGGCAGAAGTTTCACAGATCTTTACACAAGACGGCCGCGGTCGGCGCGTCCACAACATCCTCTTCGCGCCGTCATTTGAGGTAGTGGACCAGCTGAACGAAGGATTCGACAAGTGGGGAAAAAGGGACTATGACGGGCGCCCGATTTTCGGCCGCTCCTGCATCGAGCTGGCCGACCTCTGCCGCAGCATCTCGCCAGACATTGAAATAATACCAGCGCATTGTTGGACGCCTTGGTTCGCGATCTTCGGCTCGATGAGCGGCTTCGACAGCATCAAGGAATGTTTTGGCGACCGCGCCAGCATGGTGCACGCCATCGAAACAGGGATGAGCAGCGATCCGGCAATGAACTGGCGCCTCTCGCAGCTGGACGACATCACGCTAGTCTCGTTCAGCGACGCCCACTCGCCGTACCCGTGGAAGCTCGGAAGGGAAGCCACAATCTTCGATCTTGACAAGCCATCATACAATGAGCTAATCGACTCGATCCGAAAGAAAGACCCCAAGCGCCTGCTGTCGACCATAGAGACCCAGCCCGAGTATGGCAAGTACCACTGGGACGGCCATCGAGCCTGCAACTTCTCCTGCGACCCTGAAGAAAGCAAGCGCCTCCATGATGTCTGCCCGGTATGCAAGCGCCGCATGACGATCGGCGTAGAACACCGCGTCAACCAGCTCGCAGACCGCCCTGCGGGGTTTGTTCCTGAGGGATCCATTCCTTTCAAGGCTCTCATCCCTCTCAGCGAGGTAATCGCCGGAGTGCTCGACACGGGCATAATGAGCAAGAGCGTGTGGAGGGAGTTCGACTCGCTAATGAGGGCGTGCGGCAACGAGCTCAACGCCCTCTTGGAGGCGCCATACGAAAAACTGGCCGGCGCGACGCACGAGAAAATAGCAAAGGCAATAATAGACAACCGCGAAGGCCGCGTACGCGTAAAGCCGGGCTACGACGGCGTGTATGGGGTTCCCATCTTTGGCGAGAAAGAAAAAGTAAGCATCGCCATCGAGCCCGCGGAACGATCGCGGCTGGGTCAGCAGACTTTGGGCGAGTATTAAACGCAACATGCAAGGATACTTTTAAATACTTTAAAGTACAAATCGTTAAAAGTGATGTTATGGGGGTTAACCAGATAAGCCTAGCAATCCCGCAGCAATTGTATGCGGAATCCAAGAATTACTACATGGAATATGGGTACAAGAACCTACAAGAGCTGCTTTTGGACCTGTTGAGACAGCGGGTTCTTTTCGACAAGATAAGGAGATATAGGCAACTCGAGCTGGGCCTGGAAGGTAAGAAAGGCATGAGCCAAGAGGAAGCCATCCGGAAGCTTGAGGCCTTGTAATGGCATATGAAGTAAAGTGGACCGGCCAGTTTAAGAAGTCGATGAAAAAACTCAAGAAGAAAGACGGGGTACTTTTTAATCGGGTCAAAAATAAAGCTAAGGAGATCGCTGAAAACCCTGAACGGTTTAAGCACCTCAGGAACGTCTTGGCGGGGTTCTCGAGGATTCACTTTGGCAGTTTTGTCCTTATCTTTAAGATTGAAGGCAACACCGTCAAGTTCATTTCCTTGGACCACCACGACTACGCCTATTAGAGAGGATACATGCGCCCGCGGCTCGGCCAGCAGACGCTCGGGGAATACTAGGCCCGTCCTTTGAATATTATCAGAAGCGCGCCAGCGAGCATTATCGACGCGCCCAGCAGGCGCGACTTAATCTCTTTCTCCTTGAAGAGCAGCTTGCCATAGATTATGCTAAATAGCATATCTGAACGCTTGAGCGAGGTGGCGTAAACTACTATGGTTAGCGAGAATGCAATCATCTGTGCTATCAGGCTGAGTCCGAACAGAACGCCTATCGGTACGAGGTGTTTTACTTTAGTAATCATTGGCTTGATACTCTTGCTCTTGATTCTAGCCATTGTGAAAAGGATAGCTGAAAGTAGGATGCTCAAAATAGTTATGTAAAACACCGGGCTTGAAGCCTTCAAAGCGATCTTGTCCAGAATGGACGATATGCCGAAAAGGAAAGTAACAACTATCATCATCCGGACGCCTGGCTCGCGCGCAAGCGCCTTGAAAGGTTCCAAGAATCCTTTTTTGCGTTCGCCGAAGCGCATGAAGTAAGTCCCGGCCATAACTAACAGTACGCCTCCCGCACCCCAAACGGTCGGGTTTTCGCCGATCAATAACGGCCCTAACAACAGCAGCCAGGCCGGAGTCAATGCGAGCATGGGGCCTACTATGGATATCGGCGAGACGCGCAGCGCGCGGGCGCCGAGTACATATGCGAACGAGTTGAACGCAGCGCTCAGCACTACTGCAAGCCAAAAACCATTCCCGATAATTGGTATCCCATCAATAGCCAGTGCGATTAGAAAAACAGGGAGGGCGAAAAGCCAGACGCTTAGAGCAATCACGTAATCGTCGGCGTGTATTGCGGCGCGTTTCTGGAATGTATCCTTGGAAGCATTAAAGAAGCCGCTTACCACTGCAAGCAGCACCCAGAGCATATAAACAATTTGTTAGTTCTACCTATTAACACTTTTTAGGCTAGCCGTTTCACCAGTTCGTCCAGCCTGACTTTTTCCTGTTTTACCGTTCGCATGTCACGGAGGGTGGCGCTGCCTTCTGCCAGCTCGCGGTCGCCGATGATGGCATATTTTGCTCTTGCTGAAGCAGCTTCAGATGTGCTGTCTGGTATAGCGGTTAATAATGGCAAGAAGAGCTAGCCAGCATTCTGCTTAAACCAGCTTCTTTACTTTGGCCAGGAATTCTTGCGCGAAGTCGAGTCCGAGTTTGGCTTCTTCAGGGTCTTCTTTCTTGTCGAGGCTGTAGGCGGTTGAATGCCTCACGGCCTTGAAGTTTTCAAGCCGGCCTCTCAAGAAAGAAGCCCACCACCCGCAGGTCTATTGATGAGTTAAATATATCAAGCATACGCTCTTAGTAGAGAGCGATTGCTCTATACAAAAAGCTATCGTTCTTTTAAAAGAGCGATAAGTTTGCTGGCGATGACTTTCTCCTGTTTTCCAGACTTCAGGTCTTTCAGCATAACGCAGCCTTCTTTTGCCTCGCGCTCGCCCACGATCGCGGCATAATGTATGCTGGCATTGCTTGCGAACGTCAGGTTCTTGCTGAGCCCGCGCCCCATCAGGTCGATATCGGTGTTTATTCCGGCTTTGCGCAGCGTGCTGGCAACCTGCAGCGCGTATTCCAGGGCGCCAATGGGAATCACGAGCACCCGTACCACTGTCTTCTGACTCTCGTCTTTTGCAAGGGCATCCATTATGGTCTCAAGCCCGAACGATATCCCGACAGCAGGGACCTTGTCTCCAGTCCCGGCGAAAGCGCCTATCATTTTGTCAAACCTTCCGCCACCTGCAAGGGATGAAGAGATACGGCTCTTGTCCTTTAGGAATGCCTCAAAGACAGTGCCAGTGTAGTATTCGAGCCCCCTCGCGAGGCTGGCCTCGAAGAACACGTTCTTTTCCTTGACGCCAAACTCGCCGATGTAAGAGAAAAGCTGCTTCAACTCGCGGATTCCCTCCTGCGCGAGCGGGTTTTCAACTTCCTTTTCCAACTTTGACAATAGTTTCGCGCCATTTTCCTTGGTTGCAAGCAAGTCCATGAGCTTCTTTACAGCCTTCTTGTCTATCCCCTTACCAGCAAGCTCCTTTTCTACCCCTTCTTTTCCTATCTTGAGCAGCTTGTCCACTGCAAGTATTGTGCTACTAGTTTTTTCTGAAGGTACACCCGCTAACTCCATTATCCCTGAAAGGAGCTTGCGGTTGTTGACATGTATTACAATGTCTAAGCCTAACTGTTCAAAGATGTCTTCGGTAATTGCGATGAATTCAGCGTCAGCGACCATACTTTCGGGCCCGACCACGTCTACGTCGCACTGGTAGAACTCGCGGTAGCGCCCGGCTTTCAGCGGGCCATCTCGCCACACTACGCCCAGCTCATAACGCTTGAACGGCTTGGGGAGCGATCTACTTTCAGCGACGAGCCTGGAGAGCGGGACGGTCAAGTCATACCGCAGCCCGAGTTTGCGTCCTCCCTGGTCTTCCAGGCGGAACGTTTCTTTGAGTATCTCGGCGCCGCCCGCGTATTTTAGTGAGAGCACATCAGTCCGTTGTAGCGCGGGCGTTTCGAGCGGGTTGAACCCATACTTCTCGAAAGTAGCGCGCAGCTTGTCCAGCAGGCGGTTCTTGAGGATCATCCTTTCCGGCATCACGTCGCGCGTGCCTTTCGGGAGCGCAAATCGCGTCTCGTCATCGGTCATGAGCTGGTTACCTCTGCGGGCTTTTTAACCAATTGCTGGCAGTTGCGCGACTGTGGGAGTGACAAAGAATATGGATTCTCATTTGCCGGCTTTATCACAAGCCTGCCTGCTTCTAGGCTGGCGACTATCGTTCCGTTTATTCCCAATCGCAGGCGGGCTTCCAGTGGCAGAACTAGGCGTTTCTTGCTGTCAAGCGTTATTACCCAGGTGAAGTCCACCCGCTCGCATGAATCGTTTGTGGGTTTCCCACTATATTAACGTTCTAGGTTAACGTTCTGGGACTGCCGGGCGATTGCGGAATCCTTTTAAACAATGAAGAAAGGAAAGAGCGGATGCGAAAACTGCTTCTAGCAATGCTGCTTGCGAGCGTCACTCTTGCTTACGCGATAAACGTGAGTCCCCATTCTGGCGCGTTCCCGCGCGGGCCGCTCGAGTTCAAGTGCAGCACTAACGACTTTGCGCCAGTATCGTACGAATGGGCCTTCAAGGACCACGCTTCGGATTTCTGGCAGCCCGCGCCCCTCGCCAATGAAACGCTGACGCTCAACTTTGACAAGGTGGGCTCTTATGACGTGCGATGCACTGCATTCAAGTTCAAGCCAACCGGTTGGGTTGCGTTGAAAGGCGACAAGTTCGAAGGAATCACTGGCTATGCAGTCAAGTTTGACGGCATCGTCAAGCGCGGCACGGGTGTGTGGGCAAAGGTAACGGTCTGGCGGAACGCCGACGATGCCACCGACGCCAAGCAACTGAAGGCAGGACAGACCGGCTACTTCTTCAGGGACGCCCAGACGGGCGAAAGCGCCGTGACATTATCTGTTGACTCTGTTGACGCGAGCGTTCCCAAGCTGGTCGCAACGGTCACGACAGACCGGTGGCGCGACCACGGTACTGGTTTGAGTGGGCTTATAGTGATAAAGAGTTATGCGCCCTCTGTAGAAATAACTCCCAACCACGTTTTCTCCACGAACCCCGAGGGCTTCACGATTGCTGCAAGCATCAGCGACATTGATGGAAACATCACCGGCTATACGGTAAAGGCGGCTTCCACCACTGAAAAGCGGTCTTTCGAGCCCGCCAACAACTACCTGCTCGTGAACAGGACTTACCGCGTTGACAAGAACGCGCTGAGGGAGACTGGAAATGTCGATTATTACCATGGCTTGTACTGGCAAGCCCAGCGCGGCGACGTGTTTCCGCCTGCGCCCGCGGGCTATACTGTAACATTTAACGGCATCGCTGGCGGCGGGGACGCGGACGTTACCGTGGAACGCGCGAGCGATGGCGCATCCGAGAGGCGGGCCGGCATCCGCACGGGAAGCGGCTGGCCGTTCTTCGCCGACCCGGCGAACGGCGTGGGCAGCGTGACGGTCTATGTCGAGTCCGTCGACCTAGCGGCCTCTTCAATGAAAGCATACGTCGGCTCGCACCAGATAAGGCTGCGCGGGACAAAGACGCTTGTTTATTCGATAACCGCAAAGGATGATGAAGGCAACTCAAGGACAGCCAATGCGACCGTGAGGTTCTCTAACACTCCGCCCGTAGTGAACGAGGTAAGCGTCGACTGCACCGAGGGCGGGGCGAACACCAGCAACTGCCTGTTCAGCGTTTCAGCCCGCGACCCGGACGGCGATCCCCTTTCGTACACGGTTTACGTAAACAGCAACCCCAGAGGCGCCTGCCTAAATCCTCCGCCGTCGGACTGCCGCACCATATTGATGGGCAACAAGACTAGTGCCCGCGTCCTTTTCGGTCTCAGGGGGGAACACGCCGCAGTATTTGAGGTGACCGACCGCAAGTCGACGGTTTCACTGGAAACCAACTTTACCATAGCCAACCTTGCGCCGACCGCGGCATTTGTGGCACCGACGTGCAGGGAAGGGAGAGAGTGCGGGTTTGACGCCGCGCCTTCTTCGGACGACGGCTCCATAGCCTCGTACCTCTGGCTGTTCGGTGATGGCACCAATAGCACGCTTTCCGCCCCTTTTCACAATTATTCAGCTGCCGGGGACTACACCGTGACGCTCAAGGTCAAGGATGACGAGGGCGCGGCGAGCAGCGTTTCAAAACAGGTACACGTCCAACGCTTGGCCGTAGACCAGTCTTCTGGCGAGTCAAACGACGGGTTCTTCCAGTTCGGGCCCTCGGGCGCGGGGCTGGTAGCCCAGCAGTTCGTCCCCTCCTTCTCAACGGTTGATGCCGTCAGGGTGTTCATGTGGAACAACAAGGGAGCGGTCAACATCTCGATACGCGACTCGCTGGATGGCGATGAACTTTGGGAGGTTACCGTCCCGTTCTCTGAGTTAAACAGCAGCGGCTTTACCACTATATCATTGAACGACTCGCTTTCGGTTACGGGAGGCAGCACCTACTACATCGTGGCAGAGCCCGTGCTATATTTGGGCGATCTCGACAACTTCCGCGCATACTACGTTTCGCCGGGAAACTATGATGCGGGAGAGCCATGGGTTTTCGTTTCCGGTTCTGGCTGGCAGCGGGAAGGGAATGACCGCGACCTAAACTTCGAAACTGCGTATTGGATCTGACTTTAAGGAAACCCTCGCCGTGATGCGGCGTTTTAAAGCCCAAAGTACAGAAGGAAGGCATGCGCAAAGCGCTCGTCCTGCTCCTGCTTTTCGGTTCAGTGCTGGCCTACTCCGCGTCCATAAGTCCGTCGTTCGGCAACCTTGGGCGCGGAACGCTCGCGTTCACCTGTAGCGGCACCGATTTTACGCCGTACAAGTACGACTGGTCATGGCAGAACGGCACCGGCGCTTGGCAACAGGTCAATAATTGGAGAGGCAACACATGGTCCTACAACTTCAGCTCGCTCGGGACCTACCACATAAAGTGCAACGCTCTAGCGTACCCGTACGGGGGCGCGAGCGCGACCGCGACTCTCTACATCATTAACTACAAGCCATTCGTTTACGTGACTGGCGGAAAACAGCTTCTCCTGCCCGGCAACGCCACCATAAACGCAACCGGTCGGGATCCTGATGGAAGGATAGTCAACTACACGATCAACTGGGGGGACGGCAGCCCTCTGGAAACCACAATCGTAAACAACAAGACTTTTGGGTTCTCGCAGTCGCACCGCTTCGCCCACACGGGGACCTACAAGGTGAACGTGAGCGCTGTTGACAATGACAAGGGAAGCGGGTATGGCACGACCATCATCACAGTCAGCAACGAAAAGCCCAACGCGCGACCTGCTTCAGTCGACTGCACCGAAGCCGGTCTGGACTCGAACAACTGCCTGTTCGACGCTTCAGATACGTCGGATCCAGACAACGACGCCTTGCAGGTCATATTCTACATCAACAGAAAGCCGGGCGGCGGCTGCTTGCAGGACTACGACTGCGTAACGCTCATACTCCCGCGCGGCGAAAAGACCGGCAGGAAGCTGATGGCCGCGCGCGGCAACCACACCGTTTGGGTGTACGCTTCGGATGGCAAGGCCGCTGGTTCTGCAGTTTCTACAGAAACCAACTTTACAGTGCCCAACCCTCCTCCCATAGCTCTGTTTGACGCGCCCGCGCCCGAATGCAAGAAAGGGGTAGACTGCTCTTTCAACGGCTCGGCCTCCTACGATGACGCACAAGGTTCGGTTGACTCGTATTCGTGGGACTTCGGCGACGGTGACACTTCGGCAGAAGCAGCTCCGCAACACGAGTACACGTCAGGCGGCGACTTCAACGTCACCCTCACGGTGACCGACAACGAGGGCGCGACTGGAAGCCTTACCCGCACCATTCATGTTCTCGCTCTGAAAGCTGACCAGTCCACTGGTGATTCGTTTGCCTCGTACGTCAACGTGGGTTATGCCTACGACAGATCCGCAGTGGCGCAGGAGTTCGTGCCCGCCTCGCAGGTGGTCGATGAGGTCGGCATCTTTGCCGGCAGCAGCAACGGCGGAGTGGAAGTCAAGATACGCGACTCGCTGGACGGGGCGGACTTGTGGAAGGACACGCTCAACGGCTCGATGTTAGAGAATGACACCGGGTTTACCCGCGTGCCTGTAAACGAGTCGCTTGTCCTTACCGCTGGCAGGACTTACTACATAATAATAGAGCCGGTCGCGCTGAACGGCGCTTACGACAACCTGCGGGCTTACTACGTCTCGCCCGGAAACTATGATGCTGGAGCGCCTTGGGTGAACAACTCGACCGCGTGGAATGCGGAGGCGTTCAACCGTGACTTCCTTTTCGAGACGCGCTTCTGGGGCTAGCCTCTTGACGCCTGCAGCGCCTCTATTTTGGGCTTGAGCCTGATTAGTGCGCGTTTAAGTATGCGCGTGGCCTCGCGCTTGTCGCGTGCCCCGAGTATCTCAAGGGTCGCGCTGATGAATTCTCTCTTGGCCCATTTTCTTGGGGGAAAGTAGGGCTCGTACCGTATCCTCAATGCTTTTGCCCTTCCAAGTTCCTCGCCGGTCGCGCTGATCTGGAGCAGGTTGCCGAGCACTTCTATCTAGGGCCTGTATTTTTGCCATTGCTTTTGGGAAAAAGCGAGGTAGGTCGGGCTCCTCCATGCCTGCGAGCCAGCCCGCCGGAATCCCATTGGAGGAAAGTCTGCTGGTTGAAGTGTTGCCTGCCTTCGAGTGGGTTTTGGCGTGATATTTCTTGCCCTGCGCGCGGGCATCAGAGCCACCCGAAGTAGCTGGCTATCACGAGCGCCGCAACGCCGCCCAGTCCGCCGAGAACGCTCACTATCACTGCCAACGGGCTGAGCGGTACGGGAAGGCCGAGCACGTAGACCACCACCAGCAGGGCGATTATCCCGAGTATTGCGTTGGCGAGGAACTGGCGGAAAACGTAGAGCACGACGAACGCCGCGACTAGGAGCAGTATGCCCGTGAGTATCACGCCGGCGTTGCCGGTGAAGCACTTGATCGCATCCGTTGAGAGCGTGGCGCACTTGGAGATGTCGCCGAACGCTGAAAAGTTGCCAAACATGCTGAAGAGAGCGAGCACGATATTGTTTATGCGCCGGGCTTTAAAGGGTTTTCCTGCAGGGTTTTAGGGCCCTTTAGCTGATTGCCTCGGCGATCTTCTTAGGCAGCTCTACAAGAGTTTGTTTTATATCGGTAAGCCCTTGCTTGATTCCTTCAAGAGAATCAAGTTTTTGGTTAGATTCATCGAGCTTTTGGTTCATTCCGGTCATGGTTTGGTTCATTCCGTTGAAGCCGGTTTCTAGTTTTTGGTTCATTCCGTTGAAGCCGGTTTCTAGTTTTTGGTTCATTTCTGCTAGGAACCCCACGCCTTTTGAGAACTGGCCGAGCATTAGATGTTGTGATGAGCGCATCGCGTCAGGGACTTCGAGCGCCTCGTTAAACTCTGGCTTTGACATGGCTGGGTTTTCAGCAAGCTCCGGTTTTTCCTTCTTGAGTTCCTCGTAGAATTGTAGAATGTGCTCTTTTTCGCCCCTTAGCATTACTTTTACGCTGCCGTCGGCAGTGTTTACGGCGGTTCCTTCGAGTGGGGATTCTAGAATCTTGCCCACGATGTGGACGCGGTAGCCAACATCCTGCACCTTGTCCTTGATATAAAATACTGCCTTGGTCATTAAGAAGACTCTGGTGCTTTGTCACTATTTAAGCGTTTCCCAACTCAAATTAACCCGAACCGGTTGGTTTGCTCATTGCCAGCACCCTATATTAAAATACTCTTGTGCTGCTCCTGCGGCGCAAGGCAGGCGTTGCCTGACAAGTTTATGCGGCAACCTTTAGAGGCTTTATTAATGTAGACCCATGCGAAGAACGCGCTTTTGCTATTTCATCATGCAGGCGATTCCAAAGTTCACCAGCCCGCTGGTCTAGCTTTAGTTGCTTGCAGAACAGGTCAAAGGTTTCACGCATTTCTTGGTCCTCTCTTATGGCTTCTTGCTGAGACACTGGTTTTTTGAAATCAACCGTGTCTAGGTCAACAAAATGGGTTGGGGTTGCATTGTGCGGGCTAACCGGCCATCCTTGATCCTCGCTTCCAAGCCGCCCCTTTAGGTTCTCTCTAACAAGTTCTCGCACCAGTAGCATTCTGGCTCCAAAACCCAACGCTATTCTTTCCCGGGTTTCTGGCGTGTCTTTCTTTAAGCCGTATGCTTTGACTATGTTGGCTATATCATCCTTCAATAGTACCTCTCCAACTCGCTTGCCAAGCCCGTTTGGAAGCGAGTATCCATATACGACCTGTTCCCGGCGGTATGGTGCAGGAATTCCGGAGAACTTTGCACCCTTTCGCAAGCGTAGTGTTATTTCAGGGCCTAACACGTTGGTTATTAGCAGGTGTTTTCTTCTGGCTAGATCGTAAAACTCTTCTTCAGGCATACTTTCCGCGTTTAATGGTTCTGACGCTAACCGCTCGCTTATGCCTGAAGCTTGGATTGGCTTTATCCTGCCAATTTTACGCTGTTCTATCATTGCTAGTATTCGGCGGTACCTTCCGAGCTCGTCAAGTTTGTTATAGTCGGGTTCTGCCTTTAGTTTGTCTTCTATGCTTGGTCTAAATTTTATCATTTGACGGAAGACTCCTCTGACTAGCCCCCGCTCTCGTTCAGTTAGGTCGTTATTCCAGGCCCTGCGGTTAGCTAGCAAAAGCTTTAGTGATTCTTCGCTTGAGCCGCCAGTATAGAATATAGTCTGTCGCGGTTTGAATATGGCCCCGGGTTTAAGGACTGGCGCATCGTTACACAAACCCAGCTCGCTGAGCCTTTTTATAACTGGATCCTTATCTTTTAACTGAGTAAACTTGCCACGTATCTTTCTGGCGACCATTACTGAACGCAGGGTAGTCTGCCATTGGGCTCCACCCCATAACATGCGTTCCTCGCTATGCTCTTCTGGCGTGAATGAAAGGAGAGTCCAAAGCCTATCTACCTTTTTATCTTTATCATATTGGTGTGGTTCAATAGACCTGTCGCCGGTTCCCTTTATGACTCGTGTATCAGAACCTGGCGTTGATGTATAGAAGGATCGCCTGTGGAAGTCGCCGTCATATGTTGCTATACTGCGTACGGAAAACACTGGAGTTTGCATCGGTATGAGATAGCTGCCGCGCTTCCACGGTATTATCAAGCCAGATTTTACTGATTCATGAAGCCATTGTCGTACTTCTTTCTTGGGCATCACCCCAATTCCCTCAAAATGGGGAGGACCCACTTTGGCCTGAACATAAACAACTCCTGGAACTCGTTCCTCTGGGAAAAGCCTTTCCTTTACCCCTTCTACGCGCGCTAGCTCGTGCATTGTGAGCCGCTCGAGGAACGCTTTGGCTTTTGGGTCGCGCTTAGCCCGTTTTTTCAGGTTTTCAATGGCTTGTGCCGGAGAACGGGTTTCAAACCTGAAAGGTATTCCTGCTCTTATCATCGCGTTCCTGGTAGTAGCTAGTCGTTCTGCAAGCAACCTGTCGAGTTGTACTCCGAGCCTGCGTGGGCTTCTTGCTAGACTTCGTTTGACGTTCTGTGTCACGTTATCTTTCGGGTGTTCCACACTATTATAT
>JACOVT010000011.1 GCA_016177165.1 Microcaldota archaeon | reverse complement strand
GTATGTAAGTAGTTGGTATTTAAACTTATGCCACTGTTGCTAACAAAAGGAGTCCTAGCAAAATTCACAGACGTTCTTCTTTTTCTTTGGCTTGCCTGTTTTGGAGTGCTTGACGCACGCGTAGCAGCAGTAGAACCTGCCGCTTGCCTTGACGCCCTTCCCGGTTTCAGGGGGCTTGCTGCAAACGCAACACGTTTTCGCCATAACTGCATTACGACAAGCTGCTTTTAAAGAATAACCTACAAACTAATGCACTGGTTTCATGAAAGAGCTCAAGAATGTCGGCGAGTACGGCGACTTCTACCGCGTCGACGGGACAGCCGTCATCTACGTGTACTCCGATTCTGACCGGCTGGGCAAGGCCATCCTAGAAAAGGTCCAAGAGCTCGAGAAAAAGTACGGCAACGACCGCACCAACTTTGCGCTCCTCCAAAAAGATGGCGCTGACGATAAGTTCCTCACCGACTACGACCTGCTCAAGACGCCGAAACTGGCAATGTACCGCTCCGGCAATCCCGTGGGAAGCGTGACGCAGCCCGCCTCGGTCGAAAGCGCGGTCGAGGAGATCGAGTACCTGCTTCAAATATTCGCGTGATGCCATGAGACGCGTGCAAGTTAGCGATAAGTACTGGGTTAGCGAGAGGCAGCACCAGCAAATGATGCGCGCAGAGAGAGAAATAAGAGAAAAAGCTGCTGATACCCGCCGCGCCATGAGCCTTCTAGAGCAAGACTTTCCTTCTGCAAGGCGCGTGGCAGAACTTATTTCAAAGAAAGCGGAGGAGATCCTGGAGTATAACCCAACTGCGCTCGTGGCCATAGATAAAACGGGCTTACCAACCGCCCGCCTCATCCAGCACTACATTAGAAGAAAGACCGGAAGGACTTTCAAGGTTTACATAGTTAGGCCAGAGCGGTTTGACCCCTTCGTGCCTTCTGACGTGTATTTTGTTAACCCGACACAAGAGAAAGGCATCTCGTCTGAAGCCAAACTTGCTGTAGTTGATGACGTCCGTGCTGGCGGATTCAGCATGCATAAGGTGAGAAACTTCTTGACTGATAAAGCACCACACTCGGACGTTAGAGAGTTTCCAGTCATTGATGTAAGGCAAACTGACATGCGGGTGCTTTTACTACCGAACTTGCCATCACCTACTCACAGACAACTCGATAAGATAATGGGCCAAAGTGAGAAAGGCATAGAACTAAGTCGCCATGAACGCTTTGCCATTTTTCAAGCATACAAGTCCGCCCTTGACGACCACATGACTGCGCACGGGATCGGCACGGACAAGCGCAGCCCTAAGCGCTAGGCGCTGAGCACTCCGAGCGCGGCGAACGCCACGTATGTGAGGACCAGAGCGATTCCTTCAGGCCATTTAAGTCCGCGTTCGCGCGTTACCAGCGCCATGAGGATCAGCGCGGCAGCTAGCATGAAAATGCCGCTGCGCAGCGCGATCCCGGAAGCTGCTATCGGAGTAATGAGCGCGATGATTCCTATGGAAGAGGTGGAGTCGATGACGACGTTCCCGAAGATGTCGCCCACCGCCAAGCCCTTATGCCGCTCGCGCACCGCCCTCACCGAGAAAATCAATTCTGGTAGGCAGGTTCCAAGAGCTACCACGAACATCCCGATCAGCACGACCGGCACCGACATGAGTATGGAAAGCTGTTCTGCGTTCCTCGCGACTATGTCGGAACTGACGAACATGATGGCGATGCTCAAGGGCGCGTAGACCAGCGACCGCCTGACAGAATAGATGCGGCTGAATGGGGGACTCTTTGCAGTTGTGGTGCCGGTCTTCTTGTAGACAAACCAGACGTAGGCGAGCATCGCCCCTACGAGTAGTAGTCCGTCGAGCCTGTCGAGCTTTCCGTCTGCGAGCAGCACGACAGGCAGGCTTATAGCTACAAGGTAGGCCGGCATGCTCTTGATGAACTTGGCCCGCACAGGAAGGTTCCGGGCGTATATCGTGACTATCCCCAGTATTATTGTCAAGTCGATTATGTTCGAGCCGATCACCACGCCCCATCCCAGCTCGGGTTTTGCGTCCAGCGCCGAGTTCACGCCGATGAACAACTCGGGAATCGTGCTTACGAGACCTACAATCAGGAAGCTGGTGAAGAACTCGCTCAAGCGAAAGTGCCACGACACAGAGGCTAGCGAGCGGACGGCGACCAGGCTTGACTTCACCAGCACCGCGAGTCCCGCCGCCATCAAAAGCGTGTTCTCGACGACCATGCGGTAAACACGCTTGCCGTGATTAAAAGCCAAAAACAACCAAATGCCAAAACAACTGGTTTATAAACCCGGCCAAAGAGCGATAACAAAGCGTCAACCGTTTGGAGGTGAACAAGTGTTTTGCAGACACCCTCAATGCTTGGCTGGCAAGGGAGTGATCACTCTGGTGATCGGCGCGGCATGGTTGCTAGACAGCATTGCCGCCCCGGGCACAAAAGCAGTCTTGGGCTGGCAGTGGTACTCCTACGTGGGCTTGATTGTATTGTTGCACGGCTTGATGATTCTTGCCGCAGCAGCCACGGGCCACGGTCTGGAACGTGAAGGAAAGAAAAAGTAGGCTGGTAAGGGCTCACCCTCGATTTCTTTAAGCGCCAGCAAGCGTGAAGTAGATCCGCTTTCTTCCTTTTCCCTTGTTTTCCACACCCACGAGCTCAATCTTTCCGATCTCGCTCGTGTTTGCAACGTGGGTTCCTCCACAAGGCTCCTCTCCCACGCCGCTGACGCTGACGACTCGAAGCTCGTTGCCCTCGTACTCTGCCTTGGCTAGATGAGTGAGTTTTTCAGCTTCAGCTCGCGGAATCAGCTTGATTTCCACGGGTAGGTTCTTAGCTAGTTCTTGGTTGGCCTCGTCAATGAACTTCTGCGCGAGTTCCTTGTTCAACGACTCGAGGCTGAGGTCTACGCGCGTCTTGCCGATTCCGAGCTGGTTGCCCGTGATGAGCGCGCCGTTCTCGCGCCCAATAATGCTGCACAGCACGTGAGTCGCCGTATGCATCCTCATGAGTCGGTGCCTCCTGCTCCAATCCAACGAGCAGGAAACGGCGGCTCCTTCCTGCAGGCCCTCGCGGTCAACCTCGTGCACTATCCCTCCGGATTCCTTGAGCACCCCAACAACCGCGTACTCCTGCCCACCACACGTAAGTTTTCCGGTATCGTTCGGCTGCCCGCCCCCCTCGGGGTAGAAGGCAGTCTTATCAAGCAGGATGAAACGGCCATCGCGCACGCTCTTGACAGTCGCGTCAAACTCGCGGCAGTAAGAGTCCCGCCAGAAAAGCTCTTCAGTCACGCCATGCTTTCTCAATCGCATGCTTTAATGGTTTCGCTGCGACGGTCCGGCAGCTAGCGCACCAGCCTACCTCTGGAGAAAACAGCAGCAACCTTTGACAGCGCGCTCGTGCTCCGGAGGGGGTTGGCTTTTAGCAGCACAAGGTCGGCCTCGAAGCCTTCCTCTATGCGGCCCAACCGGTCTTGGAAGCCGCAAGCTTCGGCTCCCCTAATTGTGAGTGACTTGAGCGCTTCTTGCGGTGCGGCGCCAAAGCGTTCGAAGGCTTGGGCTTCGCCGACAGCGTACCTGCCGAACGAGATGGGAACGAAACCAGCATCGCTGCCGCAGGCTAGCGTCACGCCGCATCTTATGGCCCGCTTGATGCCTGACTCAAGCTTGCGGAGCCAAGGCAGGTATATTGCCTTGTAAACATTGCGTGGGACAAGTGAAACTTTTTCCGGGAGCCTTGACAATTCCGCTGCGGCGTACGTGGGAACAACAATAATCCCCTTCCTCCTCATTTGTTCTGCCATTTGTTCATCAAGCGGCCAGGAATGCTCGAGCGTGTGGACGCCGGCTCGTAACGCGCGTTCGATCAGTTCGGGCTCGTGCGCGTGCCCAGCCACTTTGCGGCCGTGCTTCTCGCAGGTCTTGACGAGCTTGCGCAGCTCTTGAACGGTGTAGGGCTCGTGCACCGCTTTCTCTGAAATACTGGTTTTGTTACTCGCAACCTTTATCACGTCAGCGCCACGTCCGATTTCTACCATGGCAGCCTTGGGCAAGTCTCGCCCCTGAACTAGAACGCCGAGCTCTTTTGCGTGTCCGTTTGTAAGCAGCCTGCCGGCGACCGCCAGCCTGCTTCGACCCCGCTTTTCCAGCTGCTCGCGCGCCTTGAAGCCCCAAACTCCGGGCGAGCCCACGTCACGCATCAGCGTTATCCCGTAATCCAAAGCACTATCCACATTGCGGCTTATCCGGCCCGTGTTGTATTGCTTGTCGAGCGGCAGCTTCGCTTCTTTGTTCCTCCAGTCGGGTTCCAATCCAATGTGAACGTGGGCGTCCGCGAATCCAGGCACGAGGAACCCGCCACGGCAGTCGAACACGCGCATGCCGCCCTCCACCGCGTTGATGGTCGTGTCGACTATCTTTCCGCCATCCAACAGCACGTTTCCATTGTTAGCAACGCCAGCCTCTACATCGACAACGTTTGCATTCTTCAACAATAGGGCCATGCGTCTGCAAGCAACGCCACGCTTAAAAAGCTAGTGCGGCACAAGAGGGGCATGGACTTGGGAGTGATGGGAAACGTCGACGAGTCGGATGAACGCGCGGCTGCCAGCGTCGTCCAACAATTACAGAGCGCCCACTTCCTCTTCCAAAAGGGTATTTACATCACTGGCCTCCGGCAGGCTCTTGGCGCGAAACTCTGGTACAACGACCGCATCCTTGACGTGTATTGGAATTACGCCACCGACCTGCACGTGCCGAGCGGGGACGAAGACCGCCTCGTCCGCGAGGTGGAGTCATTCTACAACACGCGCGAGTCAAAACCCTGCTTTTACGTGACTCCCGGCTCGCAGCCTCCTTCATTCGTCGAGTTCCTGAAGAGCAAAGGGTACAAGGAAGCCTACTCTGACTCGTGGCTCTTGATCGACAAAGCGCCAAAGTTCCGCGAGCCGAAAGGGTGGGAGGCGCGCATGATTGCAAGGGATGCAAAGCAGGACCAAGAGGCATATCTCCGCATCTTCGCCGAGGCGTATGGTGGGCCAGCCGCGGAAGGCAAGCCCTACGGCAACCTGTCGCCCGCGTACGTTGACGTCCTCAGGGACTCTTTCGTAAAAGCTTACTCGGGCAAGACTGTTGAAAACTGCCTGTTCATCTCTTCCGGGACTCCGGTGGCGATTGGCATGCTGTGCTACAACGACAAGATCGCCGGCATTTACGGAGTCGCAGTGCCGGACAGGGAACAGAAAAAGGGCTATGGTTCTGCCGCAACACTATGGCTCACCAAGCGGGCTTTTGACAAGAACGCAAAACAAGTATTCTGCATGACCGAGTCGGACTCGTTCGTCCAGCGAATGTACGAAGGATTGGGCTTTGAGGAAAAGTTCCGCGCCAGAGCATACGCCAAGCAGTGATCGGCTTTTTATTCGCGTGCAGGGAATGAGAGTAGTGGACAACCGGTTAAAACTTGCCATCCTGCTGGCAGCCGCGCTGGCCGCGCTTGCGGTCCACCAGTTGTCGGGCTTGCCGACGGAAATGGGGGTGGTGGCGGCAATAACAGTTTTTGTAGGCATACTATGGTTCACCGAAACGATCTCTTTGTGGATTACAGCGCTCGCCGTGCCGGCGCTCTTGGTTACTTTTGCCGGCATAAAACCAGCCGAAGCGTTCACGCCTTTCTTTGACCCGATAATAGCGCTGCTGCTGGGCGGGTTTGCGCTTGGCCTCGCTGTTCAAAGGCAGGGGCTCGACGCGCGCATTGCTTCGCTGCTCTCATCAGTTTTTGGCACGCGCCCAAAGCGCTACCTGCTGGGGCTTATGGTAGCCACGGGCTTCTTGTCGATGTGGATGGCCAACACCGCGGCTGCAGCGGTAATGATGCCCGTTGGAGTCGCGGCGCTCGCTGCCACCAAGCTGGGAAAGGGATCCAACTATGCCAAGGCATTGGTGCTTGGGGTGGGCTACTCGGCCACCATCGGCGGCATCGGCACGCTCATCGGGACTCCCCCAAACCTGATAGCCGCCAAGTGGTTGGGCGAGTCCGGAATAATGAACGTGACGTTCGTCGACTGGATGGTAAGGGCGCTCCCGCTCGTGCTGGTGATGATACCGCTCGCTTGGCTGGTCCTCATTTCTCTCTACAAGCCGGAGGTAGACAAGGTAAAAGTCCGGGAAACAAGGCAGAAGCGGCTGGACAATCCACAGAAGGCAACGATTGGGATATTTGCCCTCACGGCATTTCTCTGGCTCACCGAGTCGGCCCACGGCGTGCACAGCTCTGTCGTGGCAATGCTTCCCATCATCTCCCTGTTTGGGCTTAACATAATTGGCAAGGAGGACATTTCACGCATCGGGTGGGACATGCTCATCCTGATAGGCGGCGGATTGTCTCTGGGCAGCGCGTTGCACTCATCCGGGCTTGACGCTGCGCTCGCGTCTGGGATCGCTGGCGTGCTTGCTGGGCAGGCGCCGTTCTTCATCTTCCTCATGCTGTCGGTTTTCTCGATCGCGCTGACCGTGTTCGTGGCAAACACCGCGGCAGCGGCGATACTCATTCCGGTGATGATACCACTCACCCAAATGCTGGGAGTCAACCCTGCCGCGGTCGTCTTCCTGATTGGAATGGTGGTGTCATTTGACTTCATAGTCCCTGTTGGCACCCCGCCAAACGCCATAGCTTATGGCACGGGCTACGTCCGCGTCAAGGAAATGGCAAAGGCAGGTCTCATCCTCGCGGCGCTAGGATCGCTATTGGTGTCAGCGCTGGCGTTCCTCTGGTAGTCCCACTTCTTAAGCAGTCAATAACTTGACTGCCTGCTGTCGTTTTTCCAACCTGCTCCTGTTTTTAAGTGGGACCGCGCAAACATGTCCGGTAAAAATGGCACGAACTGCAAGACCGAACACAACCGGGCTGACCAAGCGGCAGCCTTGCAGCCTCGGGCCGTCCAGCTGGCATTATCGCTGATTTCCTTTCCCGGCTGGTTGAGGAATCGATGGTTTAGGCACCAGAGTTATCGCTGCGATGGAGGTGAAAAAATGTTTTGTCAACAAGGACCGTGCGGAGGCGGTGGAACAGGAGGCGGAGGCCCTGTTCCCGCACTAGGGGATTGCCCGCCAAAAGAGTAGCCGTGGCAGGAGGAGGATGGAATGGACAATGGATTGAGAGACTCGAGGCCACCGATGCAGCCGAGCCCGGATCCCGGGCCCGGCGGCTGCGGCCATTGAGAGGTAAAAAATG
The DNA here is from genome assembly GCA_016177165.1 of Microcaldota archaeon. Lineage (GTDB taxonomy): Archaea > B1Sed10-29 > B1Sed10-29 > B1Sed10-29 > JACOVT01 > JACOVT01. The sequence continues at coordinate 1,982 of JACOVT010000011.1, read as the reverse complement.
GAGGTGAAAAAGATGGTCAAAACAGTGACGCCGTGCGGCCCTGCGCCGCAGCCGGGCGGGCCGATACCCGCCGCCGGGGTGTCGAACGGGCCGGGCGGAGGCAACTGCGGGCCACGAACCGGCCGCGAGGCAGGGCCCTGCCCCGACCCGGCCCTACCAGGAGGCTTGTTTTTGCCGTGCCTGACGCCTGACGGCGGGAATGGAAACCCGCCGCCGTTCTGCCCTTAGGCCTAGCGTCACAAACTTTATAACAAGCGCCGCCCCTAGTTTGGTCGCATGAGGCAACGTCAAAGAGTAAAGGTTGTGGAGCTGGATCTGAGTGGGCTTTACAGGCTGCGTGGGGATGTAAACCGGCTGCAAGAGAGACTCAAAGAGGCCAGAAGGCAGGCGAAAGAATTGGCAAGAGAGTCGGTTCTGGCAAGACGCGCCGGCATCCAACCAACCCCTGAGTTTAGGGAAAGGGTAAGGGACGCCGAGTCAGAAGTAAGCTTGCTAAGAAGCGTATTGTCAGACACTAAAAGAATAATGAAGGACAGCAATATCCCCCACCTTCCATTCACCAGCGACATCAACGCGGCCATCCCTGGCACCTCGGCGGTCAAGGGAACTGTTTTTGAAGGACGGATAACGCCGGAGCAGCGAATCCGCTCAGGAAGGATATCGACAGCAATGCGCCGAACAGATCGCGCAGGCGTGCCTTCTCTTTCCGTATTTATTGCCTCGCTGGGAATTATCGGACTGCGGCCGGACTCGTTTTTAGAGGCGGCGCGCGGGGCGCGCACAAGGAAGGAGATGGTGCAGAAATTTAATGGAACCCTGGGGCAGCTGGCGCTGGCGCATGGTGGCGTGATGACAGAACAGACTCGGAGAGCAGTGGATAATCTGGCCAACTCTACCTCAACTGCGATATACCTCCTGGCAAAGACAGGAGTGAGCCCACAGGCGATCGCCGACTATTGGAGGTCGTTTGACAGTTATATGGAATCCACAAATAAAGTCGGAGCCCGAGCTGTTGAAGAACGCTTCGCTCCTTACCTAAATGAGCTGCAGCGACTGAAACGCATAAGTGACCCGCGTGTTAGAGAAAGAAAAATGAGGAGGGTGTTTAAAGATGCCGGAATAAGCATCGACCGGACAAACATGCAGAGCTTGCCGGCATTGATGGTCTCTCTTGACTGGCCCAAGCTAAGGCCCAAGACCAGTCAAGAGCAGTTTCGCAAAATGCTCCTCGCCGCCATGCTCGAGGAGGAAGAGCGCAAGCGCCGGGAGCAGTAAAAGTTTACAAACTCTTTTAAACACCCGCGGGCTCATTCACTCGTGGCAGCAGGGCAACGTTTCGTGTTTGACACGAGCGCGTTCACCGGCGTGGTTGGGACAAAGGGTGAGATAGACCGCGCGATCGAACGGCTCGTCTCGCTCGTGGCGCGCGCCAAGAAGGCGGGCATTTCTTGTTACACTCCGCCGAGCGTCTGGGCTGAGCTGAAAGGAATGTTGGAGAGGAAAAACACGCCAGCCTCGCTGATCAACAGGTTGGATGCCTGGCTGATCCAGAAGGCGCCTTCGCGCTACGAGCTTTCCGTACCGGCAGAATTCATTTACGAGTATGTTGGCGAGGTGCGCGAGCGCTTCAACCGCGGGTTGAGGGAGGCAGAAAAGGCAGTGCTGAAGCTGCATCACGGGCAGGAGTCGCACGAGAAGATCATTGGCGAATTGAGGGACAAGTACAAGACGGTCATCAGGCAGGGGCTCGTGGATTCGCAGGAGGACCTGGACGTGCTGATGCTGGCCAAGGAACTCGGTGCAGGAATAGTGGCAAGGGACGAGGGCCTCTTGTCGTGGGCGCGCAAGTGGGGGATACGCTTCTTGGACGCAAAAGTTTTCGCCAAACTCGTTAACGAATACAAGGGTGCAGGAAATGGGAAACGGAAAGCTCGTCGATGAAGTGGTTCGCGGCAAGTTGAAGCCGCACGAGCTCGAGCGCC
>JACOVT010000100.1 GCA_016177165.1 Microcaldota archaeon | reverse complement strand
GTTATAATCTATCCGTAAACAGCGTTGCTTTGACGGCTCTATTTGAGTACCTGATACAAAACTATGTATCGCTGGTATCAAAATCGGCTAGCAAACACGTCGCTGCATTCCTGAGGGGATTTGCTGACGCTGAAGGTTATGTTGGTGACCATTATATCTCCATAAGTCAAAAGGGCACCAAATTGCTAGCGTTTATTCAAATGCTGCTATTAAGACTTGGAATAGCATCTAAAATCAGGGAGACCAGCGGAGGAGTATATCAAGTACAGATAATGACGAGCAATGCCCTAAAGTTTAGGGACCTGGTAGGCTTAACTGCTTCTGACAAAATGGAAAAACTTGGGCGAATGAATTACGTACCAAAGCCAAAGACGATCCCGTTGGAAAGAAAAAGAGTGAAAGAATTTCTTCGTGAGATTGTGAAGCACCCTTCTAAGCTACTTAGAAGTAGGTCATATCGACACATAAGTAGCGATGAGCTCGATAAACTAGTAAGCAAGCTTAAAGAACGTGGCATAAAAACTCCTAAGTCTGATTTCCTTCAACATCTTTTAGAAGGAAACATAGCCTGGCAGCGGGTAAACGACATAAGAAAACTCAGAAATCGGGAACCCCTTTACGACATAAGCGTGCCTAGAAACAGGAACTTCATAGCAAATGGCTTCCTGGTGCACAACAGCACTTATCGCATGTACCTGCGCCGCTCAAAGGAAGACAAACGCATAGCGCGGCTAGTGGACTCGCCATGCATGCCGGAGGGGGAATGCGTCTTCCGCGTGACAGAGCGCGGCGTGGAAGATGTTGACGAAAAGGAAAAGAAACGCGGCGATAAAGAGAAAGACTAGATTGGCATGAAAAAAAGCGTCGCAGTGATAGTCCTGATAATCGCACTGGTCACATTCTCTGCAACCATCAGCCTAGGGCTGCACAAGCTGCTCACTTGACTGCAAGATTGGAAAAGTAACCCACTTTGTGTTCGGGCAAGTTGAACTTTGGAATGAGCAGCCACCGGGCGGGGCGCCGCATGCCAACATAACATGCAAGCAACTGCCCTGTAACCAGTGAGTAGAGCTCCTCCTTGCTATTTGCGCTGGCCGGCTCACCTAAAAGCGAAGTTACAAACGCATTCCAGTGTCTTTCGCCACGCACGCCCGCGGCGAGGATCAGCCTACGAACTGTGGAGAAGGCGCCGTCCACGCAATCGGCCAGGTCGCGCGCGTTCAGCCCGTGGATAGAGTCAAAGTCGGCTATTTCGCCAAACATGCCCACATCCCCGCCATTCCACAAGGCAAAGTGGGTCAGGCCGGCATCAAAGAGAGAACGCAGGTTGGAACCGAAACTGCCGCAGAAAAACAGGGTATACTCGCTGACGGAGCCGAAGCCAAAATGCTTGACGAGCTTGGCTGCTGCAAGCGGGCGAGTCTTGATCATCCAACAAACATCTTCAATGCGTAAAGGCTGCAGCAACAGGCGTCCTTCGACTGCGAGCCTCTTACGCCCCACCCTGCTACCTTTCTTCACGTTCACGAAAAAAGGCAGCGTCACCACGCACAATGGAATGTTGCACACCCGCACTCCGCTTTTCCACACTCGAATGCCACGGTCATACTCTTTCAATGCAAAACCAAGCCAGAGCCCGCCCGGCGGCCCCGTCTCGTAAGGGCCGTACGGGTCTATCGGCTCCATACCATGTCCGGTTATGCGACCGCACCCTTTTGCTTCCATGACTGGCAGGCCTTTGGCAAACACCCTGAACACGCGCCCTTCTGAAAAGTCCTTGGGAGTCAAAGGCGAGTATTTCACCCGCTTGCCGGGAGGCTTCGCGCTCGTTCCTGCCCAGACCGCGCCACTGGAAACGCAGAAGATGCGCCGCGCTTGGCCGGGATCAAAGCCGAACGCCTGCGCAAGCTCCTTGTTAAAGCGCACCAACACGCCATCATGCTGCCAAAGGCGCCGCATCAGCCTTTAAAAGCACTTTGCGTTAATAATCCGAACACATGAGCGACGAAATAGTGCGCGTGCCCACCGGCATATACGGGCTCGACCCACTCATAGAGGGCGGCATCCCGAAAGGCAGGACAGTCCTAGTCTCCGGAGGCACGGGAACAGGCAAGACCATATTCTCGATGCAATACGTCATAAGCGGCGCCGAGCACGGCGAGCCCGGCGTTTACGTAACGCTAGACGAGCACCCGGACATGATAAGGCAGGACATGTTGCGTTTCGGGTGGGATATCAGGAAGCACGAAAAGAAAGGAAACTTGGCAATCGTCGATGTCGGATCTGCAAAGGTCGGCTTCCCGAGCGAGGAAAAGTTCTCACTGCCGCAGGTAGGGCTGGATGTCGATCGGCTGCTGCTCAGGATAATGCAGATCGTTGACCAGATAGGCGCAACGCGCCTGGTAATCGACTCCTTTGCAGGATTGGGCCTGCACATGGACAGGGAGGACGACATACGCAAGACAATACTCAAGATAAACTACATGCTCAAGCGCACCCAGACCACCGCGCTCGTGACCAGCGAAATACCTGAACAGTCTTTTGGCGCTGGCCCGATGGCATTTTCCAAGTACGGCATAGAGGAATACGTGGCCGACGGGGTCATAGTGCTCCATTACCTAGGCATCGGCACCGAGTCAAACAGGTCGCTGTTCGTGCGCAAGATGCGAGGCACAAAACACAACGAGGACGTGCTCCCAATGGAGATCACAAAAAAGGGAATAATGGTCAAGAAACCGGAAGAAGCCTATAAGGTCTAGGAAGCTTCCTCAATTTCGACCGCCAAATCATGTTTTTAAAGAGGCGCTGCTTCTACGAATTGTGATAGCCCGCGAGCCTACCGGCGTGCCCGGCCTGGACACGCTGATTGAAGGAGGCTTCCTGAAGGACTCGATAACGCTAGTTTCCGGGAGCCCGGGAACAGGCAAGAGCATTTTCTCGCAACAGTTTGTCTGGCACGGCACTACCAAGTACAACCAAAAGGTGATGTACATCACTCTAGAGCAGCGCGTGCAGGACGTCTGGAACCAAGCGCTGCGTTTCGGGTGGGACTTTGAAAAACTTCAGAAACGCGGGAAAGCCAAGTTCGTCTTCATGGACATAACCCAGCGAAAGCTGCCAAAGGGCGTGACGTACGTGGACTTGATCAGGGACGAGGCGGCACGGTTCAAGCCCGACAGATTGGTGATAGACTCTCTAGTCCCATTGGCCAACTTCCCCATACCCATCGAGGAACTCGTGGAGTATGGACTGATAGGCGAGTTCGACAAGCTGCTCCCGCAGCAAATTTCCGAAGAGCTGCAGACGCGCATGCAGGTGCACAAGCTGATGACGCTCCTGCGGGATGTGGAATGCACCAGCGTGGTTATCAGCGAGATACCCAGGAACTCCGAATGGCTCTCAAGGGACACCGTAAGCGAGTTCATGGCAGATTCGGTCATACTGATGCACTACCTAGGGATAGGCGCAACGTCAAACCGTTCGATGACCATAGAGAAAATGCGGGGCACCAAACACACAGAAGACGTACTACCACTAGAGATCACTAGCAAGGGCGTGTCTGTGCACAAACCTGAAGAAGCCTATAAGGTGTGACCCGAAGCGGGTTTAAAGCCCAGAAATCACTATTTTCGAGATGACCGACGTCAAGAGCATCGAGAAAATACTTGAGGAAAAACGCCCGCTCATAGACAAGATAATCGAAAAATACATACCACGCAGGTTCAGCCAGGACGCTTTCGAGTTCTCGTGCGGCAAGCCGCGCTACAAGAACCTGGGATCAATCTACACATACGTCTTCTCCAAGCCAGTATGGGAACTGCTTGACAGGGGTGGCAAGAGGTGGCGGCCGGTACTCTTCCTGCTCTTGGCAGAGGCGCTAGGTGCCGACACCAAGAAGGCGCAGGACTTCGTGATGATCCCTGAGATAGTTCACGACGGCTCGCTCATCATCGACGACTTGGAGGACTCCAGTTTGGTAAGGCGCGGCAAGCCGTGCCTCCATCACCTGTTTGGCATCGATGTTGCGGTGAACGCCGGTAACGCGATGTACTACATGCCAGCGCTCGTGCTGCTCAAGAACACTGCTGGATTGGACGAGCCCCGCAAGATCAAGGCATACGAGGTGTTCATGCAGGAAATGATTAATATCCACTTCGGCCAAGGCGCTGATATCTTCTGGCATCATGGCTGGCAGGACGAGATCACCGAGGAGGAATACCTGCAGATGTGCGCCTTCAAGACCGGGACTCTGGCGCGCATGAGCGCTAAGCTCGCCGCAATAATCGCGGGCGCTGACGACAAGACGATAGAGGCCTGCGGGCTCTTTGCCGAGAGCATCGGCGTGGCATTCCAGATACAGGACGACATACTCAACCTTGTCGGCGATCCCGGCAAGTTCACCAAGGACATCGGCGAGGACATCACTGAGGGAAAGCGCTCGATGATGGTGATTCACTGCCTCAAGAACGCACCACAGCACGACGCCAGCAGGCTCAGGTACATACTCTCACTCAAGACTCACGACCGCGAGCTGATCGACGAGGCGGTGCAGATACTGCAGCGCAGCAAATCTGTAGACTATGCAAAGAAGCGCGCGAGAGAAATACTGCTCCAGGCCTGGACTGTGGCAGAACCACACCTAAAGGAAGGCGCCGCAAAAGAGAAGGTACGCGCCTTTGCCGAGTTCCTTGTGGAACGCGAGTTCTAGGCGCCAATCACTTTTTAGCGATCTTCGGTGGCGCTGTTTTCATGCCTGGCTCTGGCCCCAGGTGGGGGAACGCGATCACGTCGC
>JACOVT010000099.1 GCA_016177165.1 Microcaldota archaeon | reverse complement strand
GCTTCTATGACATGGTTTAGAATTTAAAGCTTGTACGCCGAAGATACACCTTGACCCGTGTCGGCAGGACAACTAGAAGACCGACTCCAATCCTACTCTCGTGACGGCTCGTCAGTCTGAGCGGATGCCGAGGTTCAGTCTGAACCTTTAGGCGAAGGATCTACTCTTGTTTCGAACTGCTGGTCGCGACCAAAAATCCGGCAGCATCAAATCAGCCGGAACGAATTAGCCTGTGGTACTGGACAACCACCGCATACACCGACACGTCACGTGCGCGACTTTTGGTCTCTTCTTGTCGCTGCCAGCCACGTGTAAAGAGTCTGACGACTAATCCCAAGCGCGTCGGCGACCGCGCTAACATTTCCCTCTTTTGCCGTCTTCTGAGCCTGCCTTAGCAAGAACTCTTGTAACCTCTCTCGCCAGAAGTCATACTTCAGAGTCTGCGTACTCGTTGAGTCGATAACAAAATCCAACTCAAGCTCGTCATAGACTCTCCTCGCAATGTCGTGGACGAAGCCTGATTCGACCTCCTTCTTCAGTGCCTCGTATCTCCGTAACGCCGCATGCGCTCGAGAATACTCTCTCGCCTGTGCGAACATTCTCGCTAGATGCACATAGCAGATCGCCTTTACTTTCGCGTTATTCGAGGCTGAGGCCAGACTAAGGGCTTCCTCAAAATAACGCTGGGCTTCGTTGAACTCTCGACCCATTTTTACAGGCTGCTGGCGAGCTGCAACACTAGCCAGTATCGCCTCGCCACATGCAATCAGCGCATCAATGTGACACAACCTTTCTCTCGCAAACTCAGCGTCACGAACTGCAAGTTGGGCGGTTTCAAGAGCCTTATCTGCACTTCCTTCCTCGCGTAGAATCCGACTTTCAACGATTCTGGAGTTACAGAGCCACCTCCGATCGTTCCGTTCCGCAGCCGCTTTACGCACCTCCAACATTCCTTCTCTTGCTCTGGCCGGGTCGCGTAGCTGTAAGAACGCAAGAGACAGCTCGTACGCCGCACGAGCAGCATAGACCGTATGACGCCACTTTCCGAACGTGTAGCGTGCTTTTTCGAGAATCTGGACGGCCTTCTTCAGTCGGTCGGGGTCCATGCCGGCGCGAGCACGCTGGATTGATCCATAGAGCAAGTCAGCGTACGTTGTGTGGAGCGAGTCCTTTGTCCCACGCAAAAGCGTTCTACCTACACTAATCAACGGCTCCGCACTTGATATTTGGCCGCGCGTATACCGAATCCAGCCGAGCCCAAATGTGACACACTTAGCAATCGCCCAATTCGCGAGCTTACTCTCCGCTTCTGCATTGGCTGCAGTCGGATCATCCTCTATATGAAGCCTCAATCGGTCATCCGCGTCCTTCATAGCCTGCAGAAATGCTGCTTCTGCACTCTCAAGATCATTTAGCTGTCGATACACCTGGCCGAGGGAGTACTGAAGACGCGCCCTTGTGCCAAAGGACCTCGGTTCCGGCCCGTCTAGAATCTCAAGTGCGCCCTGACACTCCCGAAGCAACTTAAGACAGGCTTCATAATCCCCGGTTCGGTACACCGCGTGTGCATAGCTGATCAGGACCCAGATCCGTCGCTTCCAGAGACGTAGTTCAAGAGGAGCCGTTGAGGCGGGAATGCGCAGTAACAGCTCTCTGACCTTATCACCATCGGCTTCTATGGCACGGCGAGCGCGACCGTAATCTCCGAAGTAGTCGAAGATCTCAGTAACAACACATCTTGCCTGGAGGTAACGCAATTCATCATCACGCGATTGCCGATCGTGCGACCAGGCTCGCTCAAGGTCGACTGCCTGCGGCAGGAGGTCGCGTCCAAAATCAGCTGCCCGCAGCCGCGCGTGAAGCTTGCTCGGGTCTAGGGCTGGTGTTCGAGTTCGAGTAGCACGACGGCCCGCGCCGCGACGCAACCCTCGTGAGTTTCCCGCTAGGCTAGCCATGATGCCTTGTCCAGTCATCAGACACTATATGTCAATAACCCTTACACTGTCAAGACAAGTGTTCAGAAGCTTGATTTTTGTCGCAATCTTGCATGCCCCGGTTGAATGGCTCGGCGGCATTACCGAAGATGGTTTTGACAACGGCCCGTACAGCCGGCGGAGCCATTTGGGGCGACCTAGCGGTAGGAACCGGAATGTAACTGTACGAGTGTGCAAAACACAAGAAATAAATACATGCTCTCTCTACCGGAGCAGTTGGTCTCTGGATCATCAACCGAGGGGTTGCTTCCGAATGGTCTTTACGCAACTACCCGACCCTCGCTCCCCACCCGGGTAACCCCTTAATCGCGTGATTTGGAATGGTATCTCACCGTAGATTTGCACAGTACCCCGTCATTCTCCTAGCTGTTGGACTCGTCCCTAACGTTCCGGCGTCTTCCCTCTACTGCCAAGCCACTGTGCTGGTTGACTCCGACAGCATCCATATTCCGTTCGCGTTACAACACTATCGCATGCCTGCAGCAGGCGTCGAAGCATCTACGGTCGCCACTCAACCCATCAGCCCAACGACAGCGCATCAGCAAACTGTCCATCTGGGCTCGACCGAGGCGACCGCTCGTCAAGACGGCTATTCAGACACTCGCCCGGCGACGACGACGTTTTTCGGAGACACGGGGTTGTGGTTCGTGCCAACGGACGACCAGATGGCATCAGCTACGAGGTCACCCGCCCACGGTGGTTATCTCGCGCTCCCGGCTGGAGAGTACTTCCCTACACTGTACGGGCTTAATACGCCTAGTCTTAAACTTCAAGGCGAGCGAATTCAGGACCAAAGTGTCTCGCTTGAGGAGTTGATATCAAAGGCCTATTATATTTTTGTCGGATATGCTCGCAATGTCTATCACGCCATGGTGCTTCAAAGCCCAGATGAAACCAGCGTTCAGGTTAGAACTGTAACGTTTACCCTGAAGCATGTCCTGAAGGGTGAAGGTCTTGCAGAGAACACCGAAACGATAAAGCAGTTTGCTGCTGTGACCCCAGTCATCAAGAAGGACGAACGCTTGCTCTTGTACCTACTGAAACCCACAGAGAACAAAAGATTCCAACACACGGTTGGCGGCTATGCGGGTCATTTTTTCATCCTGCCTGACCCAGCGAACTCGGGCTACGATGTTGCCGTAAATCTATACAACAACCGTGGCCTGTGGAGTAACAAAGGACCGTTATGGAGTGATGACGTTTTTCCGAGAGCTGCTGCCGCTGAGTATTTGGCGCAGCCTCACCTTCGACTTTCCGTCGAGCGCCAGCGACAGATTCTGGAGAGAGGAAACCAGCCTTGTCGGCCCGTTCCTGTCCCTCTAGAACTCCTCTTGGCCGCCACTCATGCCAACCTGTCGGCGTCAGTGGTCCGTTGAACAGGCATTTCTTCTTTCGTCGGAACGGTATAAGCCGGGCTGGAACCCTCCTCGTCTCCGGGCCACCAGACATTGTTATCTCCAGCCGTTCTTTGGAGTTCAATTGCGATGTCAAGACCGTGTGAACTGTTTAGTAGAAACCGAGCAGCACTTCAGCTTGGGCTCATGTTCCTGGTACTAGTGGTGTCTCCCGCCATTCTTGCTGGGCCTCGCAGTTATGGCGCCGGGGTGCCACGAACATGGGGCAGTATCATTCGTGTTGCATGGGAGTACACGGACGCGGCGGGTCCGTATGGCAACTACGTGCACGTTTGGTAGGGGCGTCGGGTCCTTGTCGTCAGGCACGACTCGGCCCGTGATCCAGCCGTAGTTATCCTTAAACGTGGGTCCCGGATAAATCCCGGAGATCCAGGCCTCGTCGTCGACATGCAGTAGCAGCCCTCGATCAACGCTAATAGGCCTCCCCATGACTGGCTGGTAATAGGAAGAGTCCCGGTTGAGAGGTGTGTGATCGAGCCCAAGGACATGGCCGACCTCATGCAAGAGAATCAATCGAAGGCTTGGTTGTTCTCTTGGATTCTTTCTTTGGTTGTTGATTATGAGAAATGTTTGTGTAAAATTGGCCAGGGATTGAATGGGTCTCTCAAACAAATAGGCATCGTCTTGCAAAGCAGGATCGGCTTCAGGCGATAAGCCGTTCGCCGTGATGATTGCGCCGTCGTCGTCGAAAAGAATAACCACTTGCGCATCCCTAACGTCCGGTAGACCGGCAGGTTCGGGACGCTTAATGGGTTCCGGTGAAATATCGATTCGCGGGACTGCCGTCGTGGGCACCTCTGTCCACCGTCTGAAGGCTTCAACGAGGAGATCGTGTAAATTCGCTGGTGCCAGACTCGTGAGCAGCGTGAATCGAACCCTGATCGTCTTCCGTTGGCGTACCGCTATTCTTCTATTACCGGGGCCGGCGTTTCTGACGAAGGCTCAGGACGTTTTCGAATCCCTGTCCCACAGGGTACGTATCGCATACTTGTTGAACCGCTCACGCTGTCACCGAGGACGATCTTGCATCAATTTACCGGTCGACGGCACACGCTCAGATCCCGATCGGCGTTCATTCCGCCTCTGAAAACCTCGTCGCCTACCTCGACTTGGATAGGTTCGTCACGCGACATACGGCTGTTTTGGGCTCCACGGGTAGCGGCAAGTCCAACACTGTGGCGGCGATCCTGAAAACCCTCACAAGAGGCAATTATCCGAATGCGCGTATC
>JACOVT010000098.1 GCA_016177165.1 Microcaldota archaeon | reverse complement strand
GCGTCCCGTAGGCTCATCGGCTGGACTGGTAGTCCGTATGCGTCAACAGGTTTGCCGTACATTTCCCATAGGGTGGGGGTGGCGTAGTACTCGTAGTGGTCGCGGTCCAAGTAGCCATAATAAACATAACCCGCCTGGTTGGCGAGCCCGGGCGCCGCTGCCAATGCTACGAGTAACGCTATGAACAGCCATTGCATCTTCATCGCTCGGAATTGTGCAGGCCGCCGGCTTTAAACATTATTAAACATGACGGTATTATATTAACACATAAAGCATTAATGATGTCATGGAGCGCTCGATACACATTGTGACGGTGGCATTGGACGACGTTTCGCGCATACTCCCAATAAACATGCTGCCGCCGATAAGCGAAATCTACCTAGTTACGGGCATCAGGTCTTCCGATAGCGGCAGGCCAGTGGAGAAGCCCCGCGTGTACGAGTCGCTGATCAGGGACATAAAGCGAGCGGTAAAAGGCGTCTCATTCAAGGAGTTTGAAGTGCCGTTCTATGATCTTCAAGGGGCGTTTGCCAAGACGCTCGAGATAATACGCGAAGCAAAGCGCAACGCCGACAAGGTTTATGTAAACATTGCGTCTACCAGCAAGATACTGGCGCTCGCTTTCTATATCGCGGCCTGCGTTGAGGACGTGCCGATCTATCTAGTGCAGCCAAAGCACTACATCTACCCGGCGTTTGGGAAAGTCGACCGGATACTCAAGAGCAAGCGCCCGGCATTGGAAAAGGTGAACCGCGCCCGCGCTCTCTTGAACTATGACAAGTTCCGCTACTCGTATGGGGCAGAGGCGGTCATCTTCCTGCCGCGCGTGCTCCATCCGGAGCTGCCTGCGAGTGAAGTGGAGGTGGTCGATGCGCTGCTGAGGTTTGGCGGCAGGGTAGACGCGGAAGAGCGGGTGGTTTCCTTCCTGGCCAATAAGAATCGCGTTCAAGTGACCCGCCAGTCCCTGCTAAACAAGGTGAGCAGGACCGTACTCGCACTTGAGTCGAAGGGGATCATAACCAAGACGCGGCAGGGCCGCAATGCTGCTATCGCGCTCACCGAAGTCGGGCAGATCGTGGCGCTTGCAGCAGTACCGGCCAGCGTGAAGAGGCGCTAGCTGCACTCCACATTCAGGTTGTTTTCGAGCGCCAGCGTGAAGAACTCGGCGTAGGTTTTCAGCTGTGCCTTGAGCATATTTAAATGGTTTTTGGTAAACTTTTGGCTGTACTTCTCCTGTTCGAGCTTTGCTCGCGCCTCACCACACGCGCCAAGTATCCTTTTGATCGCATCTTTGCTAATTTCGAGTCGCCCATCGACCGCTTTTCCAATGTCGTTCCACGCTTGCCAGTCGACATCGAGCTTCTCTAGGTCGCTTGTGAAGTCCCCAAAACCAGTGTAGGACCAGCTTATAAACTGGTATTCGCCGAACCGCTTTACCATCTCGTTTCTGGGCAGCTTTAGGGTGCAGGTTATTCCCATGATTAGTCACTGCGGTTGTTGCTTAAAAAACTGCTACTCAAACACGTGCCTCAAAGTTATGCGTATGCCGTCTTTCTCGAACCGTTTTAGTTCGTTCTCCATAGCGGTTGTTACTGGTTGTTCTGTTTCTATTACGATTTCTGCGGCGCCGGTATCCTTTGCGTGTTTTACTGTCAACGGCATGCCGTCTATGAGCTCGTTCCATTCTTTTGTCGGCACTTTATTACCACCAATGGTGTCAAAAAGCTTGCCAGACTTTACTTGGTGTGCTTCAATCCTGCCTCCTTTTGAGATAACAAAGTCTAGCTTGAATGTTTTGGTTGTTTCTAGCCGTAATACTTTCCAGCCGTCATCGATGTATTTTCCAATAGTCTGCAGTTCGATCTTGCGGCCTTCTGAGTAGTCGCTTGCTATTTGCCCTATAAATTTAGGCAACCCGGGCGTGTCTTTGGATATCTTGGATATCACGAGTGCTTCTTTGGGGGTGAGGTTTCGTAGTGCCTTTATGCCGTTTTCTCCGTAGTTTTCTATGAAGCCCAAAGCAGTGCTGTCACCGTGCTTGTTGAATAGGGAGGGGGCCTCGTCCAGCAGTTGGTTGAGGTTTAGGTTCCTCTTGTCAGCTATTTTGATAAGCCTTGACAGCGCCTCTGCACCATGCTTGTCTATTATTGATTGGGCCAATCTTGCAGTGTTTATGTTGACCTGTTTTAGCAGCTTGCTTTTCTCACTAATGTCAAGTGACTTCATGAAGAGCTTTACGTCGTTTGCGTTGCGTAATAGCGGCTTTACGATGGACCTTGCCAGCTGCGAGGACACTAGTGGTATTATTGATAGCGGTAGTGATGCCAGGTAGATCGAGCCTATATCGTCTTTGCCCTTTGAGAAGTAAAACAGCGCGTTGTATATTCCACCCATGACATCTATGAAATCTCCCACTCCTGGTATTGGGCTGGTTAATATAGAAGTGGTATCTAGCGCGTCTCCGAGGCGGTCTGCCTCTCCTGATTTGTAAAGTACTTCGCGCCGTAATTCTTCCATTTTCTGCAAGTAGTAGTCTCTTTCTTGAACCTTGCGGTAAACCATTTCCCACGGTAGGCGCTCAGAGCCAATTGCGACAAGCATTCCCGGCGTTGCGGTTCGCTGCAATGCCTCCCAGTATTCTGCGTACGTTTGACTTATCTTTTCATTTTCGTTTTCGATCAGCTGCGATATTATTGCCGCCTCGATCGGACTCATGCTGTCATCTTCTATGGATGCTATCAATTGTTCTATCGTGCTTATCACTGATGGGTCGAACACCATGCTCGGGTTGTCAAAGGCAACTTCTGCCAGCGGTTGGTTTCCGGGAATCGGGGTTGGTTTAGAGTCACCGGGTGGTTGGTTTACCACAAAACGAGTTTGGTCGACTGGTTGCGGTGGCTCTGTATCCTTTACCACTGTTATGGATGTCATGGTCCTGCCGATCAGGCCATTCGCGGCCTCTTCCAGTCCGAATGAGTTGATGAGCGACATGGTTTCAGTGGTGCCCTTTGATGACAGAATTCCTCCAAGAGCTGTCACTTGATCTTGATGCAGGTTTGTTGCTTTGGTGAGCAGTCCATTGTTTGCAAGCAACATTATTAGTTCCGGAGTTGCGCCATGCATTGCAAGCGTTCCTGCATCGGCCAGTTGGCTGTTTGATAGCTGCAGGCTGGTGTAGACGCGCTGCAAACCGTAGGCCTGCTCGGCTGTCAAGTCAAGTCTGTTGGATAGCAGGAAGTTTAGGAACTCGCGCGATAGTGCCGTTCCATATCTTGCAAGCCTTTCAAGGCCGGCCTTGCCATACCTCTGCGAAACGTCGGACACGAGGCTGTTGCCGTGCTCTTGGGCTATTCTTGCTAGCGCTGAGCGCGTCTCTACGCTTAGTCCGGAAGGAAGATTTAGTGAGGCGGCAAGCGCATCCACATCGCTAATGTCAGGCAATAGCTCTGGCGGTCGGGCGCTTCCTTTTGAGATGAGATCGTAGGCGAACTTCTTCATCTCTCGAGTCAGCGTCTGTCCGGT
>JACOVT010000095.1 GCA_016177165.1 Microcaldota archaeon | reverse complement strand
TATGAGTAAGCTAATCGGAAGGCCACACTGGAAGCTGCGAGTTGGAGACTACAGGCTCCTTTGTGGCATTGACAACGAAAACAAAATACTAAGGGTACATGAAGTTGACCACAGAAGCAGGGTATACAAGCGCTAGTGGTTGGCTATGGGAAGTGGAGCTCGATCTTCTGGCCATCAGCCAGCGTGATGTTCCAGTAGTTTCCAGTGTGGTTCTGGCCGTCGACCACGACTTGCGAGGGCGTGGCGTTCAGCTGGAATGGCAAGGTGTCGCGCTGGGTCCTGTTCCACACCTTGAAGAACTGGCCCAGCGTGAAGTTGCGCTTGACAGGCGACTCGGCGTGTATGACGCCATCTGGCGCATGGGTGTGCAGCCAATACATGCACGAGGCGCTAACTCCAATGTTGGCCGCAACCACGCGGTCGGTTCCGTTGACGAATATTTTCAAGTTGGGGTGAATGTGCATCACGTTGAATTCCATGCTTTCGCACCTGATGCCATCGAGATCATCTGGCTTGGATCCCATGTTGAGGTAGCCGTAAACCAAGCCGACAACGATGATAAAAGCTATGACGTACTGTGTGGTGCGGCTCTTCTTGCGTCCACTTTTGGAATGAATTGAAGCGGCGGGCTTGTGCCGTGATTCCTGTTGGGGGGCGTGCTTTGCGCTCACGTGCTGCTCCAACGATTCGGGAGCGCCGAACTCTTTGCCGCAGTCCTTGCATGCGTGCTTGCCTGATTGCAGGGGCGCTGGAACGCTTGGCTGAGATGCGGGGCCGGCCGGCTGCGCTGGCTGTTCACTGGATGGAGAAGCAGAATCCATAGGGCCAGTTACGCAAGCCGGATTTAAAACATTACCTATAATTGGCATTGTTTGCTTATCACGTCTGCAATGTCGCCAGTGCAGTAGTCGCGCATCTCGCAGACGGGGATGGACCAGCCATTGTCATTCATGTACTTTGGCGGTACGCGGCACTGATACCGGCCTTGGAGCTTGGGCCCGGTAAGGGTTGCCTCGACGTTGCAGTCATTGCCGGAAGGGCCGATCACCTTCTGCCAGCCTGTTGACATCTGGAGGTATGCCGGTTCGCAGCTCTTGACTGCCCGGGCAAAGCAGCTGGTGTTGATGCCGCAGTTCTTGATCGCTGGACTTTCGTCCGGCGCGAGGGTGCAGCCAGTCAGCACGACTGCGGCTGCAACAAACACTGCTGGCAAAACTTTCACGCTTGAAAGAAGCTTGCCGTGTTTAAACGCTAGCATGATGCGGTGGAAAAGCTGTTCTACCTCGCCTTACCTGGGAAAAAGCTCTGTCGTTTTTCCGAGGTTTTTCTCCGCATAGGTGAAACAACGATTTCACCTTAGCAGGGGAAAAAGCTCTGCTGCTCGTCACTCAAAATCTACTTCACGGCACCAGCTTGTCGGGTGCTCAGCGAGCCTGGTGCAGTCATTGCAGCCAAGCTATTTGGCACCCGGGTTTTAAAGCACTTAGCTCTGGCCGGTTAGTTTTCCACCTGCGGCGAGGTAGAAGAAGTAGAGCGAGATGATCGCCGAGAACACCGCTATTGCCACTGTTCCAGTGGAATACTGGGCGTAGGTGAAGAAGGCGAACGCAGAGCCTGCTGCGAAGGAGGCGTAGCGGTTGCGCGCAAAGAAGCCCAACAAGTCGTCACCTTTTCTTGCCTTTTGGCCCAATCGCACCCGAGACTACGTAGAGCAGCAAGCCGATGAACAGCAGCCAGATCGGCCACCAGAACATTGGCGTGCGGTAGTAGTAGATCCCGAAGAACGAGCCCGCCACGAAAATAAACAGGGTGTAGAGCACGAAGAATGCGACAAGGTTTTTGACGCCGGTTATCACGTCGCCGATTATGTCGCCCAAAAAGCCCATCGTATCGCAAGGTTTTTGCAAAACGGGTTTTATAAACCTAGTGGTCGCTGCCATCAAGGGCTGCGAGGCGCTCCTTCAGCTGCTTCACCTCGGCCTTTAGCGCCGCGAGCTCTGACGCCACGTCCAACGTGTCCGGGGTGGCGCCTGCTACCGGGGCAATTTCGGCGCCGAGAGCTGTGATGTCGGCAAACTCGCTCTCTTTTTCTGCAGCCGAGCGCTCCTCCAGCACGACCGGTTCTGCCTGCTTTGAAAGCAGTTCTACGTTGGACTCGGTCGCAAACACGTTTGAGGAGCCGCGCTTGCGCAACCCGGCATATGACTGGGTGGTGCCTTGGTTGACTACCGCACCGTCGAGTGAGCCTTGGCCGCCCTTTTTTGCGCGGGCCTCGTTGATCCTTCTCTGGGCCTCGGCCTCGTACTTCTTTATTATGTCGTTCAGGAGAGCCATCGCGTCACCGTGAATGGAGAGAAACGTGGTGAATAAAAATGTTTCTGAACAGGGCAACCGTGCGGCTGGTTTTTATTCTAGACGGGCCAGTTGATAACCATATGAAGCCGCTTTTCAGGCCGGTCAGGAAAAAGATTGATTATGGCGTGCTAGAATTGCGCGGGTTGAGAGGAAGCGACGCGCGCGACGTTGCACGCGTGTTGAACAAGCCCCTGGTAAGACGGTTTACCACTTTCCCGCAAGGGGTTAGAACCAGCGTTGGGGAGGTATTAGACCAACTGCGGGCTTCCGAGGCAAATCCGGCCCACTGGTATATTGCCGCGTTCCTTGACGGGCGGTACGTCGGGCGCCTGGTGGTGTTTAGGCTTGACACCGGCAAGCGGGCGCACGTGGCAGAATTCGGGACATCGCTTGACGGCCACTATGGCACGACCGTCGAGAAGCAACTCGTTGGTGCGGCTGAAGCATTCTTGACGCGTCAAGGCGTGCGCAAGCTGCTCGCAGGCGTCATCGCCAACAACGTGAAGAGCAAGCGACTTTACGAGAAGATGGGCTACCAGACCGAGTGCGTGATGAAAAGGAACGTGTTTGACGGCCGCAGGTTTTGGGACGAGATACTGCTCTCAAAGTGGCTGCCTGCCTGAGCGCAGCGCCTCTACAAAAGCCTGGTCGACCGGCTTGCACCCTTCAAAAAAATGGTCGTAAAGCGTGATGAACTTCTCGGCTATTTTCGGCGACTGTATGTATACCCACTTGTCTGGCGCGTACCTCAGGTAGATCGACTGGTCAAACACTTGGAAGCGGAGGAACGCCTCCATTTTTTCCTCGGTCGAGTAACGCATCTTTAGCTTTGGATACCTCAACAGTTCTGAAAGGTTCCTGGTGTACGGGTGGTTCTTTCCCTTTGCCATGTTGGCAAGCAGGTCGGATGCGAATATCAGCTTTACGTTTGCGTCTCCTGCCGTTATTCTGTCCAGGTAGGCGCGGATGAAAAGGTTGTAGTGCGTTGAATTGGGCAGCTCGTCGCGCGTGATTATCGATACGGCGCTTGCTCCGACCGTTCGCGAGGCGGATGAGGAGAGCAGGTCCTTTAGGTTCAGCGATACATATTCCTCAAAATCGTTGACGAGCTGGATGGTGGTTTCTCCAGCAACCGATTCTATGGATCCCAACTTTGATGCTATGCGTATGGCGTCCCGTTCCACTTCCAGCAAGTGGCTCTCCTTGAGGGTGAGCGCGTCTCTGAACGCCTGCACAGGCGGCTTGAACTGGTAACGCTTGGGTCGCCCGTAGATTTCGGTTACGAATCCGCTTTCAGCCAAGTCATTGAGAAACTCATACACCCTTCCCTTGGGCACTTCGGCATTGCGGAAAACTTCCTCTGCCGTGGCCTCCCTTTTTTGCAGCAAGTAGTCATAGATGAAGAGGTGGTTTTCCGTGAACCCGAACTCTTTCTTTAGCAGGTTGACAGTTTCAACGTCTAGCGTCATTTTTCGTCACTCCACGATAGTTTTAACCACATATATCATAACAAACATAGTTTTTTAGGACAATAAGGTATATAAAGGGGTTTGGGCTCATACTAGAGACGAGGTTTAATAATGGGTGAGCCTAAACCTCTCCGCTGGAAGGCCCAAAGCCTTCCGGCGCGATTTCTCAAATCGCCTCCAACCAATAGACATAAATATGACAGAAAATAGGTGTGAGTGGTATAAAATGAGATTCGCACAAGAAAGCCCAGGAGGCGGGTCGAGTAGGACCGGCACAAATGCACCACTAGCAGACGACCGGTTTTTGCTAATTCAGGATGGCCCGGGCCCAGCCAACCCTCCACCCCCCAGTAAGCCACCAGGCGGCTAGCTGCGACAGCAAAATAAGAACCCGGTGATAACCCAACACTTTGGTGTAGGGTTTTGCTGTGTGGTTAAATCAACCAGGCACCTCTTTCTTACTTTACATTCGCCACAGCGGCACAGCAGTCAACCCGACCCCATAATTGTGCCGCGTTTCATCCCGCGCACTAAAGTGCGGGGGTTTCGCGCGACAATACTGCTAAACCCTCCGCAAAATGGGCGCCACGAGTTCTTCCACGTACGGCCTGAGAGCCGGCTTTATAGAGTAAGTCTTGAGCTTCCTGTCCAGCACGTGGAGGCTTTCCAAAAACTCGACATCAGCATACGCGGGCTTGCCTGCAACGAAAAGCAGGTCGTCGATGAAAGCCTCGTCATGTTCCAAGAGAAAGCGGAGAGCGTCCAGGCCCGGCTTGTGCGACCCAACTTTTGCGACCAGCTCTTTCAGCGAGGCGGCGCTCGGGCTGCCGCCATGCGGCACGGCGACATACGATGGTATTCCGCACTTGCCGCACCTCCGCCAGCCGAAGAAGGCATCGCCCGAGTAGACCGCCTTCAAGGGAGACTTGCATTCAGGGCAGAAAACAGTCCGCACAACAGGCTATTACTTCTCCAACGCTTAAAAGCCAAGCCCCCACGTCATGCCCGCAGTGTTATCGCCACCACCCCGGCAAGAACCAGCAGGGAGGCAATCGTCTTGCGCCCGAAGTCTTTCCGCTCCCTTAGGAGGAAATATGCCAGCAGCAGGGCAAAAACTATCCTCACCGAACTGGCCGGCCCCACGTAGGAGACGCGCTCCAGCGAAACTGCAAACAGCCAAAGAGAAGAGGCAAGCGTAACGAAAAACCCCATCGCAAGCAGGCCGCGCACGTGGTCAAGCTGTGGGGCGACTATCCTGCGCGCCGAAATGAAGGTAAACGACATCAGCACCACACCAGAAATCAGGTTGACCGACGCCTGATAGAAGAAAGGGTTGGTCAGCATCACTCCCGGCTTGGCTACCACCGCCGAAACCGCGCTGACGACTGCAAGCGCCAGCCCATACAAAGTGAAGCGGGAAATGTTGTAGAACAATATGCCTCCGACCGCGATCATCACTATGCCGCCGACAGCGAGCATGGCTACCTGCTCCCCCAAGAGAGTCACGCCGAACAACAGTTGAAAAAGCACGCTGGCGTTGCGCAGCGCGTAAGTTGACGTGTAGTCGCTGGTGAGCCCCTTTACCAACAGCCAGACCACTAGAACGTCCAGCACCCCACCAAGCGCCACATAATAAAGAGCATCTTGAGAGAGCGAGATCGACCCCCGCGTAAGGAAAAGGGGAACGAGGAGGAAAAGCACGACCGAGAAGTTGATCAGGTAGCCCGTTGTGGCGGCGCGCTTGTTGTCCCCATACTTCTGCAGCAGGGCGTTCCAAAACGCGTGCACGAACGCCGACGCCACCACAAGGGCGATCCAGAGCTCGGCCATACGCTTTTCAAGCCCGACTTCGGTAATAAAGCAATGCCCTTTTCAACCCGGATATACCAGTCGTGGAGAAAGATACAGAGGGAAAAATACACCCAGCTCTGGCCACGCGTGAGCGAACACTTCCGCGAGTCGTTCTCCGTCCTCGATTTTGGCATCGGCAAGGCGTGGTTTTACGAGTTCCTTGACGAGCAGGGCTTTGGCTTTGCCCGCGTCGTAGGGGTGGACAACGACCAGAAAATGGTCGAGCCGCGCCGTGATGGGGTGTCGTACATAATCACGGGCGATTTCCACACGCCCGAAAGATTCGACTCGATCATAGCGTTTGACTCGCTCCACTTGGCAAGGCAGCCGGCAGGATTGGAGGAGATGCTAAAGCCCGGCGGCACGATCCTCGCAACAGAACCAAGCCGTTTCAGGGACTCGCTCTCGCTGCTCAGGCAGCACCCGTTCACGATCTTAGATGAGGGAGAGATAGGCGAAACAGAAGAAGACTTTTATACACTCTCGCGGAAAGAGCAAGCGTGAAACGGCCATCAGGAGGAAAAAAGGGGTCGAAGGAGGACCGCCGGCATTACGCGCTTTTCGCGTCAGTCCTGCTAGCCGCCGGCGCGGCCAGCCTCTTTTACGGTTCAACCCAGTCGCAATCAGGCCACAAACTTGCCGGCTTTGCCCTCTTGTTCATCGGCGCCACAACGCTGCTGTTCTTGAGGTTTGCCAGAATCAGAAAGCTACTATAACAAAGCCGCTAAAGCAGCACGCTGCGATACCACTTTTCATATTGCTTGTGGTCGCCCACGAAGTGAACTTCTTTGGTTTTCTTTTCATCGTCTTGAAATAAAGCTATCCTATACTGACCTACTTCCTCAACCACGAATGGCAGATGACGCAGGCCGCGGGCCATCAACGGCTGCTCCATCTGGTCAAGCTTCTTACATATCTTCTGCTGAACTGGTTTGCTAAATTTACGAAAGTGATCATCCCAGCCTGGCTTAAATATCACTTTCCAGGGCTTTAGTTCCAGGCAGATCACCTGTACTTTGCCAAAGCAACTTCCTCAGGAATGTACTTTTGGCCCCTGCGTCGCATTTCCCCTTTTTCCTGCATTATCTTGCGGCCAACAAGTTCCATCTCGATGTCTTTGATTAAGTGGTATTCGTCATTGAGGGCAAATATCCCCATCCTAACAGCATCCGTCCTGGAACGGGCCAGCCCAAGCTCAACCGCTTTTTCAAGGATGATTTCAGCAACTCCGCCGATGGCTATAGTAGTGCGCATTTTGCATCACCTATGCATTACATGTGCATCAAACTAGTATATAAATGATGCATCTTAGCTGGCCCGAGCAAGGCTCACATTTACCCCTACAAAAACGTTATGTTTAAATATCTGTAGGGGTAAATACTCCCTGATGGTGTACATCAAGGAAAAAGGCATCTCCGGCCGCAGGTACTACTACCTTACCAAGTCTGTCCGTTTACCTAACGGCCGCGTCATATCCATACAAAAACTGGTCGACGGCAAGGAAGCAGACAAAGAGCAGTTTGTCCAGTGGTTTGACGAACAGGAAAAGAAGGCATTTGGCGACTGGGCCGTTAAAACCTACAAACCAAACCCCGTCTTCGATGATGTCCGGATAAGAGAGATAGAGTCTATCAGGATAGACTACAAGAAAATCCTGAGAAAGCTTTCCAAAACCCAACTCAGAGACTTGTTCGACAGGTTCATGGTCAACTTCACTTACGAGTCCAATGCCATAGAAGGAAACTCACTCACCCTCAAAGACGTCGCCATAGTGATATTTGAAAAAACCATGGTAAAAGGAAAGGACCTAGGGGAGATATACGAAACAAGAAACTCTAGAGATGTGGTTGACCTAATCCTCAAAAAACGGTTCAAAGTTAGCGAGAAAGACACCATGAGGATGCACAAACTTCTCGTGAAAGACATGGGTATTGCCACTGGCTACAAGAAAATACCAAACTACCTTTTCGGCCGTAAAACAAAGACAGCACCACCAGAAAAGGTCCCGCAGGAGATGAACGCGCTAATGGACTACTATCACGACAACGAAGCCAAGCTCCATCCATTACAGCTCGCTGCACACCTGCACGGCATGTTCGAGAAAATACACCCATTTGACGACGGAAATGGGCGGGTTGGGCGGTTTCTGATAAACGTGATACTTGCCAGCAAGGGATATCCCCCATTAATTGTCCGGAAAACGCAGAGACAAGCCTACTTCAAGTGCTTGGAGGACTTTGACAATGGCTACAAGACCAATATTGAAAGATTCCTTTTAGACAGGTTTAAACAAACATACAAAAACTTCTTCAGTACATACGTTAAATACCTAAATGGATTCTAGCAGGTCGCGTGCACGAAAGCGACCGTCTTCCTCGAGTCGCGGATCTCGTTGTACTGCTTTACGGCCTCGGGCGTCTGAAAAAAATGAAGCTCGAGCTTCTTGTCATCTATCAGCCGCTTTGCTTCCGGCGAGAGGCGCAATTGGCCGTGGTGGCCGCAGCCGACAACCACCGCGGCAGTATCGGTGGTAAGTATGGAGAGCAGGTCGTCTTCCGACAGCTCGTGCTCTGCGTGTTCGTGCTCCCAACGCGTAGCGTTGCCCCGCTCGTCAACTTTCAGGTCGTGGTCGTACGTTTCTTCCCTGAAC
>JACOVT010000093.1 GCA_016177165.1 Microcaldota archaeon | reverse complement strand
GTTTCAGTCTGGGGCATTATGCCTTCGACGGCACAAACAACGACTATTGCCCCATCGATGGCGCGCATCGCCCTTGTGACCTGCCCGCCGAAGTCTACATGGCCCGGCGTGTCTATGAGATTGACGAGGTATTTGGAGCCCTCGAATGGGTAGACCATTGATATGTTGCCCGCGAGGATGGTGATTCCCCGTTCGGCTTCCAGTACGTACTCGTCCATGACTGTTTCCTTGCCAGCCAGTTCCTCGCTCATGAGGCCCGCGCCGTATATCAGCGTGTCTGATATTGTCGTTTTGCCGTGGTCTATGTGGGCCACTATGCCGACGTTGCGTATCTTAGGGACGTCATACATGACCGTGTGGGCGAGCTTGACCATCTCTTCCTTGCGGCCCATTCAATCACAGCACTCAAAGTTACTCAGAATTATCGTGAAGACCTGGAGATTCTTTCTGTCTCGACCCTGCGGGCTATGGCGAAGCTGGTCGCGTCCCTCTGCGATGCGAGTATTATTTCCTCTGCTAGCGCCTCGCTTGTCTTCTTCTTTTTGTCAAAAGAGCGTATGGTTGCCGCGTGGGCGATGTTGCGGAGCGACAGGTCGAGCCTCCTTTGGGGCGAGACGTCGACAGCTATTGGGACTATTATTCCGCCGTACTGGACGCGCGTTGTTTCCTCGCGCGGGGCAGCGTTCTCTATGGCGCGCACGAGCAGTTCGATCGGGTTCTTTCCAGTCTTCTTGCTTATGGTCTCGAACGCGTACCTGACCACGTTGTACATCTTGGTTTTCTTGCCGGTCCCGCCGCGCCCGCGGATTATCCTGCCGCTGATTTTCTCGCCCGTGCCTCCGCGCATCATGTTGTTCACGAGGCGCTCCACGACGTGCAG
Organism: Microcaldota archaeon; assembly: GCA_016177165.1. Classification (GTDB taxonomy): domain Archaea; phylum B1Sed10-29; class B1Sed10-29; order B1Sed10-29; family JACOVT01; genus JACOVT01. The sequence continues at coordinate 10,178 of JACOVT010000093.1, read as the reverse complement.
ATGCATCTTCCCGAACGCCCGCTGGACGTGGCGCCCTTGGGTTGCCAAGACGAGCTTGGCGTCGAGGCAGATGTAGTCCTTGAGGCCGGTGTCGTTCACCTGTACGTCCGAACCCCAGCGGTTGAAAACAAGAAATGTCATGAGCAATACCTATCTCTTTGGTTTTTCCTTTCTGCCTGTGCGAAGCTCTTCCAGCGATATGCCGTTGACCTTGACGATCTTGAACTTGACTCCCCACATGGATCCGATCGCGCCTCCCTGAGAGCCTCCCAATCCTTCGATGAGCACTTCATCGTGCTCGTCGATGAACTTGATCGCGCCGTCCCTGGGGGCATGAGCGGTCACGGTAATGCCGTTTTTCACGAGCTGGACGCGGCAGCACTTGATTATGCCGGAGTGGGGTTGTTTCTGCTCGCGTCCCACCTTCTCTATGACTATGCCCGAGCCTTGCGGTGCGCCTTCGAGTGGGTCGGTTGTGCGCCCGCCGGATCGGCGCTGCGATTCGATGTAGTATATGTCCTTCCACTTGAAGCGCCGCCTGTCGCTTTCCAGCTTGCGTGCAGCAAATTCACCAGGCATTGTAAAACCCTAAAAGACGCACGTGCGATCCGATCGGAACAGAATGCGTGTTAAGATTTTATCCGCAGGGATTTAAATAGGCTTCTGACGCCAACCCTGTCATGGCTGGCCGCAGGTTGTTCTCTACCGACTCGTTTATTGAAAGGGCCCGCAGAGATGCCTTGCGTAGAAACCGGTCAAGGGGAAATCCCCACGATGTGCCCATTCTAAAAGCAGTATTTGCTGAGAGCTTTCCGCAGGGCGCTTCGCCGGTATCATAAAGAAAGAAGAGCTGCTGATGATACTGGCAGGCGTTTGGTGGTGCTCATGAAGCGCCCCTTGTCAAGTCGCGAAAGGGCGCGCTTGAACAAAGAGTCTGCCAAAAGCGGCATGGACCGCGCATTGAAAGACCTCTAGACTACCTTGACTTCCTTGATGCCAAAGTGGCGTTCGGCGAGCTCGCGGACGAGGTTGATCTTCTTGCCGCCGTGCCCTATCGCGCGCTTCTTGTCTTCCTCACCCACGTAAACGCGTGCCTTGTTTTCCGCTATCTCGACGCGCTCCACCCTTACCGGGAACAGGAGATTCCTTATGAACTCTTCGGGCGAGTCGGCGTGCTCGTACGCGTGGATTTCGCGCCCGACCTCTTTCTTGAGCTTGTTTATCATCTCGCCTTTCTTGCCGATGGCAAAGCCCATCTGGCCGCCCTTCACTATCACTATTACCCCGCTATCATCTATAATGCAGTCCTTGACGGTCGCATGCGTTCGATTCTGGAAGAAGTTTATGAACTTTATCTCGTCGTCGGAAATCTTGATCATTGGATCTACTTCTTCTGTCTTGAGAGCTCGCTCGCCGCAGTCGGGTCAAGTATTGCCAGCGCCGAAACCATGAAAGGTCGACCGCAGAGTTCCCCCAACTCGAGGCTGGTTCCTTCAAACCTGACCGCAGGAACTCCAGCCAGCTCGGCGTGCCTTTCCAAGTCGGACGCCTGTCGTCTTGGGCAGTTGCCTGCCAGCACGACCGCGTGACACTTTCCAGTCATCAGGCTGTTAATGGTGGACCTGAATCCAAACCCTGTCTTGTTATTCTTGAGGGCCTTTCGTACTGCTCCTGAAACGTCCACATGATCACTTCTTGTTCATTATGAGCTGGACGATGCCCGTCCCGATCGATATTGGCTGTCCTACTATTATGTTCTCTGTGACTCCCTTGAGCTCGTCCCGCTGGCCCTTGAGGGCCGCGTCCAGAAGATGCCGAACGGTTTCCTCAAATGCAGCGCGGGCGAATACGCTCGACTTTAGCCCCGATATTCCCTGCCGGCCGACTGCGCGCACCATGCCGTCTACGCACATCAGGTCTGCTATTAGCATGAGGTGTCTCACGTTGACGTACAGGTCGTTGTCGTCCAGCACCTGCTTCATGTCGGTCAGGAGCGCGTTTCGCGCTGCTTCTATGCCGAGCACTTCCTCTATCTCCCTGACGCTGTTGCACGTGGTGCGTTCGGCGTCCACCCACGGCAGCTTGAGCGTGTCGGCGAGGTTGATGCCTTCAGTCTGTATTATTGTGGAGCCGCCCTTCTGTATGACGGCTGCCTTGCGCACTCCCGGGACACCCTTTATCTTGGTGTCAAGTATGCGGTTTACGAACCGGCGGTAGTTTCGCAGGTTGTCGCTCTTGACGTCCAGTATCAACGTGTGGCCGTCGAGCTTTGCCGCCTTGCGGGTGTTCTTTTCTATGCTTTTTACAATGTCCTCGAACTTGAGGCCTTCCTCCTGCATTCGCTTGTGGTCGAACGACACCGAGACTTTCTTTGGGGCCTGCGACTCGTCGACGCGGGCTATTATGTCGGCGCGCACCTCTTCAAGTTCCTTGGCGTGCCTCACTATGTCTTCTTCGGTCGCCGCGAACTCGGGCTTGAGGTAGACCCACATGATTGGCATCTTTGGGACCCGGCGCACGTCCACCAGTTCGATAAACCGGGGCAGTCCGGTGGGTATCGCCAGCTCTGCGACGCCTGCAAAGTGGAACGTCCTGAGGGTCATTTGCGTGGCGGGCTCGCCGATCGATTGTGCCGCGACTATACCGACTGGCTCGCCGGCCACCGCCTTGAGTTTTTCATAATCGTTGGTTATCTGGCCTAGTATTTGGCGTGCGCTTTCAGGCTTGCAGTTCTTCACCTGCTCATGGACAGCCTTTAGCACGCTGGGTGGGAGCTTTGACTGGTATTCGCCGAGTATCTTTTCCAGCTCCTTTGGGTCCAGTGTTGTTCCGGTTTTTTCGTGGAAATACTTGTTTAACTCGAGGGGCTTGTCGCCGTAGCACCACGTGGGGTCGACGCCATCCTCGCCGTACTGGAACTGCACCACCGTGCCTGCCGAGTCGCGCACTGTGCTGTCGTTGTGAAGCACTATGTCGACGAGGGCGTTGCCGAGCCTGCGGTACATGTAGCCCGACCTTGCAGGCCTTACACCCTTGTCTACCAGCGTGTCGCGTCCGCTCATGGCATGGAAGAAGAACTCCGTTGGCGATAACCCGTCATAAAAGCTTGACTTTACGAAACCACGCGCAGGCGCCCCGATATCGCCTTCCTTGAAATGTGGTAGGCTCTTTGTCCTGTAGCCGCGCAGCATTCGCTGTCCGCGTATGGCTGACTGGCCGAGGCAGGATGCCATTTGGGCCACCTGTATCATGCTGCCACGCGCGCCGATGCTTGCCATCCTGACCGCGTTGTTTTCCTCGCCATAGAACGAGCGGGTTATCTGGGTACATTCTTCCCTTGCCTTTTCCAACTCTGCCATTATCAGGTCTTCAAGCGTTTCGCGCGCGTTTTTTCCCGGGACCCGTTCGAGCTTGCCTTCGAGATACTTGTCCACCAGCGCCTCGACGCGCTTTTCCGCAGCCCCCAGTGACTTTTGGACCTCCTTCTTTGGGGCGTCGGGGAGGTATGTGTCCATCACCGAGGTCGTGAACCCCTTGAGCATTATGTTGGTCGTGGTGATTTTGATCGCCCTGTCGATGAAGTCCCTAGTGATGGTGGGGCTGTATCTCATGTAGAGCTCCTTTAGTATGCGGTTGGTGAGGCCGGTGCTCTCGATCACGCCGGCCACCAGTTTTCCGTCCTCTATTATCGTGTAGCCCTCGGTCGGGCACCTCTCTTTCTGGCATGCCTCCTTGCACTTGCACAGCTTGTTCTTGAACTGGATGCTGAAATCCTTTGGCAGCAGCATGGAGAACAGCTCCTTGCCGTAGTACAGCCCGTCCTTGTTTGGCTTGGGCAGCTCGTGGATGCCGGCCCGTGCAAGCAGCTTGCAGGCCTGTTCCTTTGTGAACCATGAACCCTTGGCAGTCATCAAGTATGCGCCTGAAACGTTGTCCATGCTGCCTGAGATGATCGGCTTGCCGTGGCGCACTGAAAGTATCTGGTTTTCCACGCGCATCAGCACTTCGGCTTCTATGCGTGCCTCCTCTGTCTGTGGAACGTGGAGGTTCATTTCGTCGCCGTCGTAGTCGGCGTTGTAAGGCTCGCTGACCGCGTCATTGAGCCGGAAAGTCCTGCCGGGCAGCACCTTGACGTGGTGTGCCATCATGGACAGCCTGTGGAGTGACGGTTGCCTGTTGAACAGCACCACGTCGCCGTCCGAGAGCTGTCTTTCAATCACGTAGCCGGGCGTTACTTCTGCGAGCACTTCCTCCCTGTTGAGGGGGGAGATCTTCTTCCTCTTGCCGTCCGGCCTGATCACGTAGTTGACCGATGGATGGCTTGTTGATTTCACCATTTCCTGCGCATCCTTCAGGTTTAGTTCAGTGACCGCCACTGGGACCGTCAGCTCTCGGGCTATGTCGAGCGGCACGCCGACTTCGCTTATCGATATGTTCGGGTCTGGAGAAATTACGGTTCTGGCTGAGAAGTTGACGCGCTTTCCTGAAAGATAATAGCGGAACCGCCCTTCCTTGCCCTTGAGGCGCTGGAAGAGAGTCTTCAACGGCCTTCCCGATCGGTGCCTTGCAGGCGGTATGCCGGAGACCTCGTTGTTGAAGTAGGTTGTAACGTGGTATTGCAGCAGGTCCCAGAGGTCCTCGATTATGAGCTGCGGCGCCCCTGCCGATATGTTGTCGGCGAGGCGCTGGTTGATCCTCAGCACGTCGACCAGCTTGTGCGTGAGGTCGTCCTCGCTCCTCTCGCCCGTTTCAAGCGTAATTGATGGCCGCGTTGTGGCTGGCGGGACTGGCAGCGCGGTCAGTATTGCCCACTCTGGTCGGGCAACCTTTGGGTTGACGCCCAGCATGCGCAGGTCCTCGTCCTTCACGCGTTCCAGCCTTTCGCGTATCTGCGACGGAAGAAGCCGCTGGTTTCCGTCAAAAAACGTGGTGGGCTTGAGCAGTTTTATGTTGCCCTGCCTTTCACCGCAGCCGGGACACTTCGTGGCTTTCTTCGTTTTCTCGATCTGGCTGATTGTTTCCTCTTCATCCTCTTCTTTTTCCTCGCGCAGCATGAGCTCGCGGAACTTTTCCAGTTTGTCTTGCTGCATCAGCACCCTGCCGCACTTGCGGCATGGGGTCTTTAACAGCGTGAGCACCATCTTGACGTAGCCTATGTGTATGACTGGCCTCACGAGGTCGATGTGGCCAAAGTGGCCCGAACAGCTGGTTATCCTACCGCCACACGTCTTGCAGCGCAAACCCGGATCGATGACGCCGAGACGCAGGTCCATAAGTCCGCCTTCTATCGGGAAGCCGTCGTCGTCATAAGTGTCTGGCGTCACAACCCGCACGGTAGACATCTTGCGCACAAGGTCGGGGCTGAGCAGTTCGAACTCAACCGACTTTACTTTCTTGTCAACCATGTTTTCACGCCTTGGATTCCAGCTTTAGCCGCGGGTAGACGCACATCGTCTTCAGCTCGTTCAGCAGCAGCTTGAACGCGTAGCTCATCTCGATGCTGGTGATGCTCGAATCGCCACATATAGGACAGTACTTCTTCTTGCGTATCTGATCGTCTACGGCGATCATTCCGCAGCGCTCGCACACGAGCTCGATCACCTTGTCCGACTCCTCGAGCAGCCGTTCACGCAGCAGCATCGACGCGCCGTGACCTATGAGGCAGTCGCGTTCCATTTCCCCGAAACGCATTCCCCCCTCTCGTGCGCGCCCTTCTGTCGGCTGCCTTGTAAGTATCTGGACCGGACCCCTTGCGCGGGCTTGGATCTTGTTTGCCACGAGGTGCTTTAGCCGCTGGTAGTATGTCACCCCGATGAATATCTCTGCCTCGATGCGCTCGCCAGTTGTCCCGTCATACATGACTTCTGTTCCGGCGGGCTTGAATCCGTACTTTTTCAGCTCCTCGCGCAGGTCGAGTTCGTTCTCTATGTCAAAAGGCGTCGAGTCGACACTCGTGCCGCGCATGCAGCCAACCTTGGCCCCTAGCGTTTCGAGCAGGAACCCGACCGTCATCCTCTTGGGTATTGCATGGGGATTGATGAGGAGGTCAGGGACTATCCCGTCGTCGGTGAATGGCAGGTCACCCGGTTCTGCTATGTATCCTACAACTCCCTTCTGTCCGTGCCTTGCCGTGAACTTGTCCCCAAACTCCGGGATCATCGTGCTGCGCGTCTTCACCTTGACGAGCCTGTTCCCGCCGTCACCCTCAGTTATGAATACCTTGTCGACTATGCCACCCTCGCCGCGCTTGATCGCTTCGCTGTTTTCCCTCCTTTTCTCCTCCAGCATGCTGCCGAACTCGCCAACCTCTTCCAAGAAGCGCGGCGGGCTGGTTTTGCCCACCAGCACGTCGCCGCCCGTGACGACAACCTCTGGTTCTATTATGCCGCTCTCGTCGAGGTACTTGTAGTTTTCCTCGCCGCGGTAGCCTTGGATCTCGGCGGCCGGCTTTCCGAACCTGTCCTTCTGTCCGCCGGGGTACCTTCTTTCCTCTGCCTCGTAAGTCCTGTAATAGATGGTCCTTCCCAGCCCCCTTTCTATCGCAGCCTTGTTTATCACGACGGCGTCATTGACGTTATACCCGTAGAACGGGGAGACAGCAACAATAAAGTTTTGACCGGCGGCCTTGTTGTTCAGCCCTATTATGTCGTGGTACTTGGTCTTTGCTATTGGCGTCTGTGGGTAATGCATTACGTGCGCCTGCGTGTCTGTTCGCAGGTTGAAATTGGACGCGTACAGCCCGAGGGCCTGCTTGATCATCGCTACCGTCATCACAACGCGCGGAGACGCGTTATGGTTGGCGAACGGGCTCACGGCCGCTACCGCGCCCAGCATGAGTGACGGGTGGGGCTCTAAGTGGGTGTGTTCCTTGGTGAGCTCCTTTTCGTTCGAGGCTATGTAGGCGTTTTCCTCCTCCTCGGCGTCCAAGAACTCTACAATGCCTTCCTTGGTCAGGTCAGAGAACTTTATCTCGCCGCGCTTCAGGAGTTTCACGTGCTCTTTCGTGAGTTTTGGCTCCCCTTTCGCAACCACTATCAACGGGTGCATCGACCTCCCTTCGTCAGAGTTTATGTACGCCTCGTCAAGGTCCTTATAGTAGGAGACGCTCATGTCAAAAGGCAGTTCGCCGCGCCTTCTTTTTTCGCGAACGCTATCGACGAGGTCGCGCGGGTTGCCGTGGAACCCGATTAGTTTTCCGTTGAGGAACACGCTGGTGCCTTTCTGAGATGCCATTAGATCACTTTTTTATCAGCGAAACGCCCAGCTTTGCCAGATCTTTCTCCAGTCCCTCGACCCCCCTGGACGAGATGACGCACCCTATCGCAAGGTTCTTCTGCAACCCAGACGCGCTGCCTTCTGGCGACTCGACCGGGCACAGCTTGCCGTACTGGGTCGGGTGTAGGTCTCTGGCCTCGAAATGGGGCTGTGACTTTGAAAGCGGCGAAACCACCCTGCGCAAGTGTGATAGGGTGTTCATGTAGCACATCCGTTCGAGCAGCTGGGAAATACCCTGCCGCCCACCCACCCATGTTCCGGTGGACATCGAGAAGCGGATGCCGTCCGTGAACGCATTGGGTCGGACGAGCGTGCGCAGCTGCAGTTTTCTCCTGCGGGTGTGGGCTCGTTCCACTTGGTACTTTATGTCCTTCAGGAACCTGCCCAGTGCCTGCCTGAAGAGCTCTTCCATAAGCACGCCTGAAACCTTGACGCGCTTGTTGGCGTAATGGTCCTTGTCGTCCTCATCCCTCTTGTTCAGGGCCACTTCTATGCACCTTTCAGCCATGCGGGTCAGGAAATAGGCTTTCTTCATGCGGTCCTCCCCGGTCACTCCTATGTGGGGCAGCAGATAGCTGTCAAGCACGCTCTCAGCCCGCGCCTTGCGGTTCTCCTCTGGCTGGCCAGCGGCGATCCTCTTGCCGAGGTAGTCCAGCGCCTCGCTGGTGTCTTTCGCTTCGGCGCTCTCGAGGTTGAGCAGCACGTCCGATTGGACCGCCGCGCTGTCTGAGAATGAGCCCATTATTTCGCTCTTGCTCGACAAGCCAAGCGCGCGCAGCACTATAAACAGGTTGAGGTTCTTGGGGGATGTCGGGAAGTTGATATAGATCATCCCGTCGGACGTCCTCTCAAGGGAAACCTTTGCCCTGAACCCTCCCTTTATGGACGAGATCCTTCCGATGACGTTTGATTTCCCTCCCCGGTTCTCCTTCGAGACTATCAGTCGGTTGGGCGCAAGGTCTTCGACGCTGACCAGCGCCCGCTCGGTCCCGTTGATTATGAAGTAGCCGCCCGCGTCGTCGGCATCCTCGCCTTTTGTTATCAATTCTTCCTTTGACATTCCCTTCAGGTTACACAGGTCTGACCTGACCATTACCGGAAGGTCGCCTATGTACACTTCATCCTTGTCGACTTCGCTGCCGTCCTCGAGCAGGCTCATTTCCAAGAACACGGGCGCGGCATACGTCCGGTTGCGCAGGCGGGCCTCCATCGGGTATATCGTCCGCCTAGAGCCGTCCGCCTCGATTATCACGGGTGCGGAAACCCTGACCTTGTGCAGCTTCAGGACTCCATCGGCCTCGGTCTCGTTTGCCTCTTCCACGATTTTGTGGATCTTGGAGTTGATGAACACGTTGTAGGAGTCGATGTGGTGCTTGATCAACGGGTACTCGCGCAGCATTGCCTCGGCGACTTCCCAATAGAAACCCATCCAATCACCAATTACACAACAAGCCTGTAGTAAACCGACTCGCCGGCAGTAGGGCTGCGCCTCGTTATCTTGAGCATGTCGCCCTTCTTTGCGTCGATAACCTTGACGACAGCGTCCGACTCGTATATCTTCGGGAGCATGTCCCTTGTGATGCCGTACTTTTTCAGTACTTCGTCAGCGTCTTCCTTGGCCAGCACCTCATGCCTTGGAACGAGCGAATGAGAAAGAATGATCTCTTTATCGAGCACGGAGACACCCAGCGGACGCTCAAAACTAGTTGGTTTTCACGGCGCCAAAATAGATTTTGTGGGCAAAGGTTTTTAAACCTTTGCCATGCAGAGCGCCTTCCTGCAGGCCAGGACCAGAAGAGCCCGGAAGAGCTAGCCCATGCCCAGTTCTTTCAAGCCGTGCGCGGTGATAACCTCTTCAAACCTCTTGTCTCCGAGCACTTGCCTGCAAAACTCCTCGGTCTCTTTTATCCGGTTGCGAACGAGCTTTCTTGAGAAATCAAAATGAAGCGGCGCATTCTTGGCGACATCAGCGAGTCTTGCAATGTACCATTCGGCGGTCTGCTGCTCGCTCCAGCCATTCTCTTTCCCGACAAGTATCGCCCGTTCCACGCCTTCCCTTCCCGCGCCATCAACCTTGTCAGCATCATACACCACGCGCGACTCAATGCACGTTTGTTTACCCGGTCCGCTTGAACGGGAATGTTCCAGCACTGCCCGAGCTGCCTTGGTTGCTTCCTGCCCGCCGAAACCTGATTCCCGGCATACTTTCTCAGCGAGCTTTGCCGACTCGCTCGCGGCCTTGCCTTCATGTACCGCGTCATGAAGAAGGCAAGCCGTCTGAATACTGACAGAAAAAACTATCCCCTCGGCTTCGCAAATCTGGCGCGCGTTTTCCAGCACGCGAAGCGCGTGTCCGAAATCGTGCGAGGCCCGCGCGCCAGCGTAAAGCTCCCTAGCGCGCGCCTTTACCTTCTCAACTCGCCCATCCATTAAAGATCTACCAACATGTTATAGCGCCCTGGCCGGGACTTTGCGCGTACGCAAAGTACGGGCAGGGTTACGCCCTGGCCGGGATTTGAACCCGGGTCACAACCGTGACAGGGTTGTATCCTAGACCATTTTCCAGCTTTTTCCGAGGTTTTTCTCGACTCCGAGCGGAGCGAGGTTCACAGCGGAAAAAGCTCCTAGACTACCAGAGCGCACTCTTGTTTTAGTTTTGCTGAATAAAAGGGCTTTTGGTGCGGCCGACTGCCAGATCTATGTCGCTGGGCAAGCCTCGCCGCCGCGAATGGAAAAGGAACAGGAATTGGGGAGCTGGTTTCTTGTTCCCGGGCGCGCGCTACCGCGGGCACCGCTCGCGAACTTTGGACTCGCAAAGTCCCGTTGGTGAGAGTTGAACTCACAACCTACCGCTCCCTGCCGCGCCGAGCGCGGGCAATCGTACTACAGGCGGTTGCTCTACC
>JACOVT010000091.1 GCA_016177165.1 Microcaldota archaeon | reverse complement strand
ACGCTGGTTAGCACGCCGTCAGGGGAAAATGTGATCGAGCACGCGTATGCTGGTGACTCGATCCTCGCATTCGATGAAAACGGAAACGTGGTGGAAGCCCGGATCAACGGAATGGTGGAGCTGCTACGGGAAGGCTATTTCGAGCTGCGCACCCGACATGCACGTGTCAACGTCACTACAGAACATCCTTTCCTGTCCGGAGATGGGGCTTTCGTAGAGGCCAAGGACCTGCGCGTTGGCGACTCTTTGTTCGTCCTCAAGAACGGCAGGCTGGTCGAGGATGTTGTCGAATCCATCCGTTACGTTGGCAAGCCGGTTATAGTCTATAACCTGGTCGTCAATGGGCCGCACACCTTTTTCGCCAACACGCTGGCAGTGCACAACAAGGGCTGTTTCCTTGCAGGCACAGGCGTAAAGACGCCTGAAGGCGAGAAACCCATAGAAGAACTGCGGGGAGGAGACGCTGTGGTCGGGTTCGATCGCCTTGGAAGGGAAACCAGCATGATGGTAAGCGAGACTTACGCGCTGGAACGCGACCATTATTACGTGATCAGCGCCGGCGGGCGTATGGTTAAGGCGACCGGAGAGCACCCTTTCCTCACGCCATTGGGGTGGATCGAGGCCCGGAACCTGAAGAAGGGGGATTTTGTCTTCATCGATGATGGAAAACGCCTGAAGGCCAGCAGGATCGAATTGGCGAGGAGGGTTGATGCCAGCGTGCGGGTGTTCAACCTGCAGGTTGGAGGCATGCACACGTTTATCGCGGCAGGGTTCGGTGTCCACAACAAGGGAGGTGGGTGTTTCCCGGGCGAGACGTGTGTTGCCGACGACGCGGGCGCTTGCAAGCTGATAAAGGATGTCAAGTCGTCAGACGTGATCCTTTCATTTGACGAGAAAGGCAACCCAGTCAGGACGACTGTTGAGGAGGTGTACGAGCTCGAAGTCGATGGGATGTACACCATCAAGACTTTGCGGCATGAGGTAAACGTGACCGCAGAGCACCCTTTCTATAGGCCGGACACATCACTGGTCAAGGCCGAGGACTTGAGAGTCGGTGACAGGGTGCTTGTGCTTGAAAACGGCCGGTTGGCCGAGGACGAGCTTGTTTCAAGGGTTTACATGCCGGGCGCCAACAAGGTTTACAACCTGCGCGCGGGCGGGCCCAACGCGTTTTTCGCAAACGATTTCGCGGTGCACAACAAGGGCGGCTGCTTCCTAGCAGGCACGCAGGTAAGCACGCCGTCAGGGAAAAAGGAAATCGAGAAGCTGGAAGCGGGCGCGGCAGTCTATTCTTTTGACAGTCACGGAATTCTAGTGGAATCAAAAGTTAAGCAGCTCGTAAAAGTGATCCGCGAAGGCTACTTCAGGATAAGTACGGAAAGCGCGAGCGTCGACGTGACCGGAGAGCACCCATTCCTCACGCCGCGCGGCTGGGTCGAAGCCGAGGACCTGCGCGTTGGAAGGAGCGTCACTGTCGAGAACAACGGCAGAATGGTGCGCGAGGCAGTGATTTCAAAGCAGTACGTACCCGAGCGCGTAGACGCCTATAATCTGGAGGTTGAAGAGCCCCACACGTTTATCGCGGCAGGGTTCGGTGTCCACAACAAGGGCGGCAGCATTGGAGGGCGCGGCAGCTCCTCGTGCAAGACTGCTGAGGAGTGCAGCTCAGACCTGTTTGCAATCATTTTCATAATCATATTCCTGTTCTGCATAATGCTGCCAATCTTTATCGTGAGCAGGGTGATGCGGAAAGGCCGCGGAGGCTGGGAAACGATGGACCAGCCGGCGCCCCGCGGGGCGATAGACAAGAAAACCGAGAGGGCGCACCGCCTTCTGAACTTCCTGAGCACTGGCTGGAAGGGCTGGAATGAGCAGCAAATGGTCCAGCGCGTGCGTTCTTCTTTCACGATAATTCAGGCTGCTTGGGAGGCCCGGAACTATTCCGGCGCCGCGATGGGGGTCATGATGCCTGACATATACAAGGAGCATGTCGAGGAGGTCAACGCGATGATCCAGCGGCACGAGAAGAACGAGCTGCGTAACCTCGGCTTGGAGGACGTGAAGATAATACTCGTGCGCAACCACGCTGACAAGAGGAAGAACGAGTTCGTCGCATGGGTCTCGGCGCACGCGCAGGACGTCATCGTAAATGACAAGAATGGCGCGATCATCCGCGGGGACGACGACGTCTACCCGTTCGAGGAGTTCTGGACGTTCTCATGGGCGCCTGACAACACTTGGAAGCTGAAGGAGATAACTCAAGTCAGGCAGGGTTCCAAGATTCTGTCAGAGGACAACTTTGACGAGGAGTCGACGCCGGAGCAGATGAAGTGGTACTACGAGCACGACAGGGCGCTATGATGCACGAGATAAAGCGCTTGCCGGAGGACTTCCTGGTTGAGGAGATCACGCCCGAAGGAAAAGTCTTAGAGTTTGGCAAGAAGCCCCGCTTTGTAAAAGGTGGTGGAGACCAGCTGGTCTGCGTGCTCGAGAAGAAGGACTGGGATACCCTGTTGGCGATACGCCGAGTTTGCGAGGCGTTGCGGATCTCCCAGAAGCGCGTCGGGTTCGCCGGAACAAAGGACAAAAGGTCGTGGAGCACCCAGAGGATCAGCATCTGGAACGCCAAGAAAGAAGACGTTGAGAAGCTGCGGCTGAAGGACATCGAGCTAAAGCCACTTACGTGCAGCAGCGAGCGCGTCGAGCTTGGCAACCTTGAAGGAAACAGGTTCACCGTCAAGGTTTACTCTGACAAGCCGCCGCGCAAGCTGCGCGAAGTGTGGAACTATTTTGGGGTCCAACGGTTTGGAGAGACGAGGCCAATCACCCATCTCGTGGGCAAGGCAATGGTCGATGGTAGCTTGGAGGACGCGGTGAGGATTTACTTGGCAGAAACCTCGCTCAAGGAAAGGGACGACGCGCTGCAGGCGCGCAAAAGGCTCGCCGAGAGCTGGGACTGCAAGGCAGCTCTGGCGTATTTTCCGCAGCGCCTGACGTTTGAACGCACCCTGCTCGGGCATCTGGCCCAGTATCCAAATGATTATGCAGGCGCGTTGCGCCGATTGCCGAAGAACCTGAAGCTGATGTTCGTGCATGCCTACCAGGCTGCCTTGTTCAACGCTTTCATCGATTACGCGCGCAAGAAAGGATTGCGCGTCAAGACCGGCCCATTAGTCGGGTACGAGAGCAGCCTGTCGACCGAGGAGAAGCGGTTCCTTAAAATGGAAGGCGTCGAGTTGGATGCGTTCCGTTGCCGAAGCCTTCCTGAATGCGGCTCGCGCGGCGAGCGGCGCGATCTGAAAGTGAAACTTGGAGGCTTCAAGGTCGTGAAAAAGAGAAAGGGCTGGTGCGTGGTGAGGTTTTCACTTCCAAAGGGATCGTACGCAACAGTGGCGCTGAACCAACTGTTTGGTTAGACTAGCGTTGGAACGCGTCAATGGGTGACTCGAACAGGCGCTCTTTTGAAACTGTTTCAATAAACCGGGCCGTCTCGGCGATCTTGGCGTCATCCATCACGTTGTAGTGGATGGTTATGCCGTCATACTTTTCATCAAACAATGAATAGCCGCGCCATGCGGGCGGGTTGGCGTTCCAATCCATCGGGTCGTAGAATATCCCTTCTGGCTCGCGCAGGCCTGCGATTGCCATCGCTTGGGAGATGTTCTGGTCCCAAGCGTTTTTTGGCGGGAAGAACCAGACTACTTCAGCGCCGAGCAGCCGCTCTAGGTAATCCTTGTCCATGGAGAGTATCGAGGCTGCGGCATTTGGGGATAATCCGTCGAACTCGCATGTGTTGGCCGTGCAGGAGTGATTGTGGCCGTGCAGCGCGACCGCAAAGCCCATCCCGCTCAGGGCCTTTATTACTTCTATCATTGTCGCGTCTGTTGAGAGTGACAGTTCGCAGTGGCCGCCGCAACTGCGTATGTGGGGCGTTACGCCAACGAACCCCTTAACGCCCGCCTGCTCGATGACTTGCATTGTCCTGTTGAGTTTCTCGAACACGTAGCCTTCGCTTTCCGCTCCGGGGCTGGCCCACAAGTCGTCCAGCCTGACCATGAACGGACGCCGCGCGTCTATCTTGTATAGCATGGAACCTGACGGGAAATCCCGGAGCTTGCTTATGCGCGGGCTGGAGGCCGAGAAGCCAGATGGTAAAACAAAGAGCAGGGAAGCGTTGTTGCCTATGGCTGTTTTTACGAGGTTCTGGAGTTTGGCAGGCAGGATGACCAGCCTTTCGCCAGGAATGCTTGAGAAGCACTCGGGCGCGTTGGTTACGAGTTTTCCTCCCTGTTGGAGCAGGCTGGCCACGCTGGCTGCCTCTTCTTCTACTCCGGCAGGGCATGCGGGCTGGCTCGACAAGAAGTAGGCTAGCAGTGTGACTGCCACCAGAAGCAGTGCTGCTTTCCACTTGGGCATCTTATCATCTTTCATAGACGCTTTCCGGCGTATACCTGGGCAGCGACCACGCGGTGTAAACCTTGTCAAACCCCGCTGCGTCTGGCGGGAATGGAAGCTTGTCCTGATATACTAATCTGCGTATTCCATACTTGTCCAGCGCAGAGATTATGGGCTCGCGCGAGCCCGAGTAGTAGACGTTCTCGAGATCAAACCATTTTTGTTTGTCTGGTATGCACTCGAGGTAGATGTCCATCAGGCAGCTCTTGTTCTTTAGCGTCTGGTAGCCCGCGCAGAAGTCGGGGTGGGCGAGCAGCTGCCTGCTCGTGTCACGAGCCAGCCAGTCCATTGCCACGTAGTCATTGGGATCCAGCGGCGGCGAAAGGCTGCCTGACAGCGTCACGACCAGCGAGCTAGAGGCCGCAAGCGCTAGGAAAGTCAGCAGGAAAAGCGCCCTCAATAGTTTCCACCGGATGTTTAGCAGCACGCCTGGCAACATGATGTAGAAGCCGAACAGCAGGAAGGCGTTTTGGCGCCACGGGTGAAAGTAGGAGGACAAGGGGTAGGAGAAGTAGAGCACTGCTCCCATGAGCACCCATGCAAGCCAGAACTTTTCAAAGAACCCGATGGAGCGCCGCTCCCTGTAAAGGAAGTAGAGGCCCACTGCGACTGCAATGAATATTATTGGCGACTCCTGATCCATCCAAATGAACCCGACGAGGCCGAGGAAATACGTCCCTATGGAGTTGGTCATGCAGGAGAAGGCGTTCGAGTGGGAGGCAAACCAGCCGGCCATGGCCAGCGCTGGCGGCGCCAGCAGCAGGAGAAGGCTTTTACCGCGCGCTTTTTTCATTGTCCAGAGGACCGTCACGGTTGCGGCTACGGCAAAGTAGGCTGCCGGGAACGGGTCGGTCAGGAAAATAACAGCCAGCATTATTCCTGAGAGTAATGCCTTGCCTTTGTAGAGCAGGTAGAATGCCGGTATGGAAAGGAGTAGTCCTATTCCTTGTGGTGAGTCGTACGACCCGGCTATCGCATGGGGTGATATCGCTGCAAAGAGCGCTGCGATGAGCGCCGCGTCGTCTCCCTTGAACCTGCGCACCAGCAGGAACACCGCCAGCACTGTGAGCACGCCTGCGAAGGGCAGCACGAAACGGGATGCCTGAAGCGCATCTCCGAAGATGGCTGAGGAGAAAAGCAGCACGTAGTGGTAGACTGGCGGGTAGAAGTTGGGGCGCCCGCCTTCTGGCCACGGTATCTCTGTGGGCGGCAGCGGGTTGTAGATGGCGGCGACTCTGGCGTGGAAGTAGGAGTCGAACTTGAGCGGCTTGTCATAGGCAAGGACTGCGTCAAACCGCACTATTGCGGCCGAGGCTATCAGCACGACTAGCACGGCGAGGACGGGCAGGGAGGGCTTATGCGTAGTAACCACTCCAGCACTTGAGTACTCCCTTTATCAGGTATATTGATATCCTGATCGAGTGGCGCGCGCGCAGCTTGTTTGCCCCTCCATGATAGACCACAGGCACGCTTACGTGCCTGATGCGGAAGCGGCGCTTGAGCGCCTTGAGCGAAAGCTCGCTCTCTATCTCGAACCTGTCCTCCCTCGGTTTCAAGGCGTCAAAGTCCTGCTTGCGTATGGCGCGGAACCCCGAAAGCACGTCTCTTACCGTTTTTCCAGTGGCAATAAAAACCATTACCCGGGCGAACGCGTTGGCCAGCCTCCGCGATGGCGGTATGCTTTCCGGGTCACGATAACCTACAACCATGTCGGCCCCGTCGAGCGCGGCTGCCATTTTTCCAACGTATGAGGCGTCAAACTGGGAGTCCGAGTCGATGAACACCAGCGCGCTGTTGGAAGCCGCCCGCGCGCCCGAGCGCATCGCGTAGCCTTTCCCGCGGTTGGGGTGATATGAAACTATCCTGACGCGCGGGTCCCCCCTCGACAGCCTTTTGGCAACTTCAAGCGTTGAGTCGGTAGAGCCGTCGTCCACAATAACTAGCTCGCCCACCCGCTGCTTGAGCACGCCAGCCGCTGCAGCCTGCAGGTTCTTTCCCTCGTTGTAGGCCGGCATAATCACGGAAACCTTTATCTTTGCGCCTTTCACCCGCAACCCTGCTGTTACCATTTTTTCATCTTCCGCGACTTTTGCCTGAAAAGAAATACCGACCCCACAATGGTCGGGATCCAGAAGCGTACTAGGTTCCATGCTATTAAAAAGATTCCGACAAACTTGGGCGACACTGCCCAGTAGTTGGCGGTCAGCATCAGGTAGCCGCCGCCCTCCACGAAGCCAATTCCTTGGGGCGTGATTGTTATCAGCGCCAGCGAGTTAATGAATGAGGAGAAAACGAAGGCCTTGACCACTTCCTCGACAGCGCCCGCGCTGTAAAGCGTCAGGTAGACCGCCGCGAACTCTAGCAGGCTCGACACCAGCAGCAGGAGCAGCGCGGCGCCAATCCTTGAGACTCCCCGGGAGTGCAGGAGGCGCCTGAACTCGCCCACGAAGTTTTCCCCCCTGCCGCTCAGCAGTTTTCTGGACAGCCACGAGAATGGCCCCGGCAGTATTGCCGGCGAAACGAAAGCAACTGCAGCGAACAGTGTGAAGGCCAGCGCTGCCAGATAGACTGGAAGGTAGAGTGAAAACTGCCTGTATGTTGAGAGTAGGAGCATCGCGACTGCAAGGAAAGCGGATGTGAAAACCAGCTTGAGCGACTTGGTTATGAAGCTGGCTGCCAGCGCGCGCGGCGCTGACTCGGGCAGCAGGTGGGCGCGGAGGGCGTCACCGCCCAGCCCGGCGGGCGCGAACACGCCCGCGAGGCTGGCCGTGTTGATCCTTACTGCGCGCTGCGGGGAAATGCCTGCCAATACACCCCAAGCAACTCCCCATAACACTGTCGACAGCAGGAACGCCAGCACAGCGGCGGCGAAGAACGGGAGCCTTACACGCGCGAGTTGGCTTGGGTCGGTGAACGAGAGGATGGCGCCAACGAGGAGTATGCCTGCAGCGAGCCAGAAGGCGCCTTTCAAGTTCATGCTTTCCCACTTTTTTACGGGAAGAATATCTTGCCGAACATTGCCCTTACTAGCGCGAACTGTTCGCGCACTCCTTTTGCGTGGAACTCTATAAGGCCGGGCGACACTATTATTTCGTTTCGCTGTTGTATGGGATACTTGAGCCAGACGACTAGGCCGTTCTCGCCTGCCTTGATGCTGCGGCAGGTGTCGAGCGGGACCGACTTGTTCTGCGAATTGATGCAGGTTATTGGCGCGCCGTTCTCCACTTCGATGCCGTAAATGTCGGGGTTCCTTGAGCCGAAGTAGATTGCCAATTGTGTTGCGCTGGCGTCGATTATTGCGTTGTTTGAGGTCTTGCCCGGCTCTGCCTCGAACACTATGGTCACTCGTGTGCTTGTCCTTATCATGTCTTGCGTGTATTGTATCGGGTCGGTCCCTTTGGGCGTGCAGAGCAGGCCGTCCTTGTACTCGCCGCATGAGAGCTGGGCTGCGCCGTTGTAGAAGTAGAGCGCGGCTGCTGCGATCGCGATCACTGCGAATATTGAGATTGTTGCCTTGTTGGAGTTCTTCAGAATGATCCCTTCCATATGCGGTTTGCCCCAATTTAAAGCTTTGTCAGCACGTAGAAGCTCTCGCAATAGCTCATGCCCGGCTTTTCTGCGCGCGAGGCGGCGCCGGCTAGCGCCGCGAAAGGTTTCACCATAACGCCCCACTTGCGCGCAGTCGCGATTGTCTCCAGCCACGTCGCGAATATGGAAGTGATGCCGCCGAACTTTTCCTCGCTCCTGATGCGGAGGCCTGCCTTCTTGAACATGATCCTCAATCCCTCAACGCTGAACCTCCAGTAGTCGCCGTGGGCCGGCATCGCAAGGTAAGGGGTGGAGAAGAACATTACGCCGTTTCTTTTCAGCACGCGGGAGCACTCCCCCAATACAAGCAGGGGGTCGTCCACGTGCTCCAGCACTTCGATTAGGAGCACGCAGTCGAACGTGTCTCGCTCGTATGGAAGACGGTGGGCATCTCCCTTTCTCACGTTTCCAGACTTGGGCTCGGCGTCAAGCGCCTCGTAAGCGCAACCGGAAAAGAGCTTGCCGTGCCTTGCGTCTTTTGCGCCCACGTCCAGCACCCTGCCGCGCACGCGGTATTCCGCTGCCTTTTGGCAGATCCAGCGTTCCCTGTGTTCCCGCAAGAGCATGTGATCACTTTTTGGCAAAATTAACTCGCTTTGGTATAATATAAGCTGCCTGACGTTAAACTGTTGTCCTTTTGACCTTGACCTGCTCTGGCCCGTGTATATTTTTGACTTTGACCTGCTTGGCCTGTGTATAATACTATACCCGGCCTTTAGGCATACCCGGCCTTTGGACATACCCCGCCTTTGGGCGCGGCGCATAGTCCTGCCGTGGGCTGCGGGGGTACGTGAACAAAAATTAAGAAGGGAAATGGGGGCAAAGAACAGCCCCCAAATCCGGTTTTGGTTTACTTAACCTTTTGTGTGTCCTTTCTACGGCATCAGCAGGTCGACAAGCATGTCGGCCGCTGCTGCGGTGTCAGACCCAGTGTATCCTGCGACGAGCAGGCTGTTGCCTTCCTGGTGTAGGAAGCTGTTGCCCGCTGCCTGAGTCAATGCTTCCGGCGCGCTCATTGCTTCTGCCAGCTTGTTGACCCATGGTCCGCCGACGACGATCTTGTAGGTTGCCGAAGCGCCGGTGTCCATCACGATCAGGTTCTTGACCTTGGACGCGCCGAGCTTGCCCCCTTTGGTGTAGAGCGTGGTTCCCGCAGCTCCGGAGACGCGCAGGTTCTCGGTTCCGCCTACCTTGCCGTCTATGCGGACTACCTTGACGCCGCTTAGCTCGCCGCCTTCGCGCAGGACTGTTTCAATGCTTTGGTTCGTCCCTGCTGGGACTGCTGCTGCTAGGCGTACGACTGCGTCGCGCTGGTCTTCTGGGTGTACCACCTTTACCTCGCCCAAGGTGCTGCCGTCGAACTCGGCCCCGAATGCGTCAGTGTGGTACTTGAGCGACTCAAGGAACGCTGACGGGTCGACGTTCTGGGCAAGCAGCGGTGAGCTGGTGCTGTTCCTGGACAGGTTTATCAAGGCAGTACTTCCAGCCCACGAGCCGGCGCCACCAAGTGTCAGCAACAACGGGTCGTCGACCGAGCCGTTGGTGTTCTGGATGATTGTTGTGTCGTAGACACCGAAGCCATATCTTGGAGTTGTCTCTGCCGATCCTGCTTGGTTGTTGGTGCTGTTGGCGTCCAAGACCAGCGAGTAGTTAAACGGCCCCAGTATTGCAGTCTGGCTGATCGAGGTGTTTTCAAACACCCTGACAAAGGGCATCATGTTCAGGTTGTTGCCTACCCCGGCTAAGCTGGTGTATGCAATGCCTCCGAGCGACCAGTCACCTTGCAGTGTTGGGCTCGGTCTGTTGGTCCTCCAGTAGGCGCCGTGGCCGATTCCCATCAGGTCCATTGACTGGACTCGGGAGTCGACCACCGTGGCTGCACCGAAGCGCACTTGCGATGGGTGCAGGTTGCACGTGCTGCCGTTTTGGAGCACTGCCACCGATGAGGTCGACATCAGCTGCACCGTGCAGGTGAAGCCGCTGACTCCCCCGACGGTTAGCGTGGTGTTGTTGGCGTCCAAGCCTACAACGCTTCCCGCTGCCGGGATTGGCCCTGCCGTGACTCGGTATGCTTCCGGGTTCAGGCTCGGGTTTCCGCCGACATAGAAGTTGATCGAGTAGTTGCTCGTTCCGGTTGCTTCTATGCTGTCAAGGTAGAGCACCTTGTCGTTTACGACCGTGTAGACTGCACCACCTACCGACATGTTGATGTAGTTGATTATGTCTCCCGCGCCTGCGCCGTCGTTGGCGTAGTCGATTGAGCTGTTGTTGGTTGCGGTGAAGTTGACCTGGAACGGGTTCTGGTGGGATAGGTAGTTCATCAGGCCGTCGCGGTCGCGCCACTTGGCGTTGATGGTCGGCAGGTTGGATGTTCCGGCAATGCCGTTGTTTGTGCCGAACCAGAGATCGGCGGTGTCGACCGTCCTCGTGCCTCCGAAGCCCCGCAGGGTGACGGTGAACTTTGCCGTTCCGTCCGCTCTTAGTGGGCCGTTGAGCACGTATCCAGCCTTCAAGCCGTTGACCGGGCTTCCGCGGAAGTTGCCGCGTCCCTCCGGGTCAGAGCTTGACGCTGACCTGTTGCCGTACACGAAGCTGAAGAATCTCAGCCCGCTGTCGGTCACTACGTCCACGCCTTGGGTTGGGACATACCACCTCTTGTCGAGGGTGAAGTCCTGGCCCGGTCTCACGCGGACTTGGCCGCGCCCGACCACTGATTGGAGCGTGGATGGGGTTGCTCCGACTCGTTCAACATATACTGTTATTTCCCCGATTCCGGTGCTTGGGTTTGCGAAGAACGGCCAGCCGACTCCGTCTTGGAGGTCGGTTCGCTGTTCGACTGCTCCGTCGCTCTTCCTTGTTACCTTGACGTTTGCCGCTATCGTGTTGCCGGTTATGACGGTCGCGCCAACGAATTCGATCTCATATCCCGCGAATTCGCTGAACTTGTCGCCTGCTGCGGCGATCCACGCCTTGCCGGTGTACAGGTCTGGGAAGGTTGTCCGGTTCATTGACCTGTAGTCGATGGCGAAGTTGTACCCCAGGAAGTTGATCTTGGGGATCGTCAGGTAGTTGGTGTCTGTCGGAAGCTGGGTGTCGAAGACGATCGAGTAACGCAGGTTGGTGTCTGATGCGTTCCAGTAGAGCCCGTGTCCCACGACTGGCGGGAAGTCATTCTCACCGTACGATACGTTGCTGTTGGTGATGTTCAGTTCTTCCCTGAACGTCCATGTGGTATACGTGGACGTCGCCTGTGTGGCGCCGTACTGCGCCGAGACCGACCCTACGCTCAACACGTTGCCTAGCGAGCCCGGAGCCAAGAATTGCAGTTGGGTCCCTGTTGACGGGCCCCTGGTTGCGAAGAAGTTCGCAGTTCCGGATGACATGGCAGTGTTGGCCGCTTGGCCCGAGTACGTTATGTCGTACACGTCCCTCGAGATTTGCGCCGGTGTGCTCGATGTCCTGACAGCAACCGACTTGTCAGTCACTGTCAATTGGTCTATTCCTTCTATTGTTCCGCCGCTTGCGCCAGCAGTAAAGTCTGCCTGCGCGAGGGCTGCGGCGATCTTTGCCGCGCTTATTCCGTCAACTATGTCCGCTCCCTTGGAACCCAAGACGACTTGCACGTCATCCAGGTGTCCCTTGATAGAGCCGACCAGCGTATTCACCGCGTCGGTTGACGGGTTTGTGGTCACTGCCAGACCAGGAGCTGCTAGGCTTCCGATCATCGCGGCGCCTGCCGCGATGGCAGCGATTCTTTTCACGTTCAAACTCTTCATTTATTCACCTCTATCCTAAATTCGATCAAGATTTATGGAGGCTTCTAGCCTCTTCCCTTCTCACATTATTCTTTCATTTATAAAGGTTTCGGTGCCTGTCGTGGTTTATGCCGAAGTCAATGTCGCTTTTGGGCGTAAACCGCTTGGTGTTGGGTTAACCCGGCTTCAGGCCTTTATAAACCTAACGGAAACATGAAAAGAATTTGCAAGCACGCAAATCGTTGCATGGAAAGGCATAAATACAAGTTGTATTACAATTGTAATACAACTTGTATTT
>JACOVT010000094.1 GCA_016177165.1 Microcaldota archaeon | reverse complement strand
GAAATGCATTGATTGCGGAAAGGTCGTCGAAGACATAAAGGTAGTCAAGTGCCCCTACTGCGGCTACCGCGTGCTCTACAAGGAGCGCCAGCCAGTGGTGCGGAACGTCAAGACAGACTAGTTTTTAACCAATGCCAGCGCTCATAATCCAATGCTTCTGGCAACAACTTCGCGTGACCCGGCAAGGCAGGAAGAACGGCTCGCCAGCGCGCTGGCCTCCATAGTCCCGCAGTCAATGTTCGTAAAGTCAAGAGCGACTGACCCAACTGTTTTTATTACCAGCCGGACTTCAGTATGGCATGAGGATTGGGTTCTCGAAGGGTAGCATCCGCTTTGAAAAGCCGTTGTCCGATTTGGACAGGTTTGTTTATGAGTTTGTGGATATCCTAAAGAGCGCAGGCGTAAGGTATGTCATAGTTAGCGGCTATGTTTCCATAATGTTCGGCCGGCCGCGTACCACCGAAGACATCGACATCCTGGCAGAGCGTTTTGACTTCGGGCGCTTTATGACACTCCTGAAAAAATCCAGGCAAAGCGGGTTTAGGATAATCAATCCCGGCAGCGACAAAGAACTATTTTACGACTACCTTGCCCCTGGTGAGGCTATACGCTTCTGCAAGCAGGACGTCTTCCCAAATGTAGAGATAAAGTTCGCAAAGACCAGCCTGCACTTAGAGTCGCTAAAAAATGCAATTGACGCGAACGGCCTACGCATTTCGCCCATAGAGCTGCAGATAGCCTACAAACTCAAACTTGGTTCAAGGAAAGACATTGAAGATGCAGACTTCTTGTACGAGCTCTTCAAAGAAAAGCTTGATAAAGAACAATTAGGTAAATACTGTGCCGCACTTGAAGTTAGCGGCAAAGCTAAGAAATACTTGGGATTGGCATGAACAAGCTATCAAGAGAAATAAGCCAGCAAAAAGAAAAGGACCTGCTCGAGGGGCTACGCTTCATTAAGCTAATGGTTAAGGAGATGAAACGCACGCCCAACAAGAAATGGTTTGGCGAACAGGCGCGCTTCACCAACTCGGTCGTGCGCGCGGCACAGCAGGCCAGCAAGTAAATAGCCAGCCGCGCTGGCGTTTGCTCCAGATCTAGTTCCTTGCAGAACGCGGCAAGACAAACCTGCAACCCACACTTACGCTAGTTGTCTTTTTAACAGTGCACTGCCTTAGCTAAGGCGTGATCCTTTCAACCACGGCCCGCAAGCCCGGAAAACCCGAGGAAAACCTGGCTAGCGCGCTCGCTGCGCTAGTCCCGAGCTCGGCATTCACCAAGCGCGGGGGGAAGGGCTTCTTCGAGCTCTACCAATTGGCGCGCAAGAAAGGGTACCGCCGCATTGCAATCGTGAGCTCCGGCCGTTTAGACTTCATCGTCGTCGAACCGGGCGACTGGTCGTGGGAGGAAAACTACTTTGATGATGTGCGCTTGGTAAAAGCGCCGCGCCTTCGGAACGTGGACGCGCTCCGGTTTGAAGGCATAAACGCAGGCGTGGTGGCCGGTCTGTTTGACGAGGAAGATGACAAGGACGCCGAAGTTGCCGTCGAATGCGGTGAAAAAAAGATGAGCGTGACGTCATCCGGCAAGGTGGTGTTCGGGCTGGAATGCGTGCTAAAAACCCGCAAACCAGTGGTCTGAGCCTTCCTTTAAATACGGGAAAGCTAATGTATACGTGCTTTTGAGGTGTTTTTGAGATGGCGAGAGAATTTAGTGAGCAGCAAAAACAGGACATTGTGGCGCTCGAGAATTCCCGGCGGGGTTTGCAGTTGGCCCAAGCGCAGCGGTCCAGGTTCGAGCTCGAGGTCGCCCAGATAGACGCGGCTGCCGAGGAGCTCGGGAAGTCGCCCGGAAAGGTGTACAAGACCATCGGCGGCGTCCTTGCAGAGGCCAAGGCCGACGAGCTAAAGAAGGAGCTTTCCGCCCGCAAATCCGCGATAGCCACCCACATCGAGAACCTGAAGAAAGAGGAAAAGAAGTTCGGCGACAAGGCATCAGAGCTGACCCGCAAGGTGGAAGCCAGCATAAAGGGCTCCTGACCCGCGCCGCGCAGTTCAGGTTCAGACAAACCTTTAAAAACCCGCATACCCTAACGTTGTTTGGTGATGCCTTGAACCGACTCAGTGAGATTTACGGGAAGAAGATATACACTCAAGATTCCAAGTTCCTCGGTGTTTCCTCGGACGTTCTCATAGACCCGCACGAGGGCACGATAAAGTACCTGCTCAAGGGGGACGCTGCCGCCATACTGTCAAAGCCAGAACAGGAGCAGCGCAAATACATCAGGGACAACTTCATCCCGTTCTCCAAGGTCAAGGCAGTCGGCGAGATAATAATCATCGGGTAAGTGGATTAGCAGGGCAGGGAAGTTAAAGAGATAAGTGGATTAGCAGGGCAGGGAAGTTAAAGAAGATATTGCAATGATGTGCTAGGGGTGTGTTTGTGGCTAAAACAATACTTGGAAAGAACCTGCGCGGGCGCAAGGTTGTATCGAAGAACGGCTCCGAACTGGGGTTTGTCGTTGACGCCTACTTTGACAATTCCGGGAAGATCAACAGTCTCATGGTCCAGCCAGAGCGTGAAGACCGCGAATTCAAGGACCACTTGGACAAGAACGGATTCATACCCGTTCCGTACGAGTCGGTCAGGGCAATCGGCAAGTACGTAATCGTCGACTTCCCTACAAGATAAAATCTGGCAAGCTGGTTTTTGGTGCTGGTGTGGGGCAGGAGCCGTCAGGGGCCGGGCAAAACTGGAGATGTCAGGTCAAGGCAACCGGTTTTTGACTGGCAGACAGGGCCGGGTAAGAGATTGTGGTAGGTGGCCGGGCAAGAAATTGTGGTGAGTGGAACCCGGACAAGCCAATCTTGTGCAGCTGACTTTCTGCAACATGGTTACCCCGCAAGCCAAGGCATTCTTGTTCCAACGCAAGGCACTGCTGTCGCATTGCATTTTATTCCCATTGCCACGCGAAAACCACAGACCTCTGCTGCGGCGTTTTAAGGGTCTGTGTATGAAGCGCGGCACAATCAAACAGAAAGGAACAAAAAGCGTAATCCAGTGGCGCGCGTTAGCCTAAGAGAAAACTCCACACCTTTGGTGTGGGGTCATCACAGGGCTTT
>JACOVT010000092.1 GCA_016177165.1 Microcaldota archaeon | reverse complement strand
TTCCGCGCCGCGCTTGTCGATCTCGCTGTTTGAGGAGCACAAGTCGAGTCCGGACTGCTTCAGCGTCTGGTTGACCTTTGCCTTCTCTTCTATGTACTTGTGAACCACTCCTGCGAACGTCTTGTTGCAGATGCCTGGCGCTCCTTCGGGGACTTGGGGTTCTGTCACCACCCAGTCGCCGCACTGTTCGGTTGCCCCTTGGGCCCTTTCGCAGGTTTTCTTCTCGTCATCCGTCATACCACTACCATCACAGCGGCCCTGCACGCATGCGGCTATCTTTACAGAGTCGCCCAGCGCCGAGCACAGCTCGCTTGAAGCAGTTTTTCGGCCCGGCCTGTACGCGAATTCTATCTTGAAGCAGGTCAGGTCGTTGCTCCCGAGCTGGGTTCCGGCGTCGCCGATCCAGACGAGTTTCCCTCCGCGCGACACGAAGTTGGAGAACGTCTTCAGCGTTGCGGTGTCTATCTTGCGCGCCTTGTCGACTATTATGACTTGGTAGTTGTCGAGCACGCCTCCTGCTGTCAGCTGGTCCAGAGGAATCAAGTCGGCGAACCGGCCCGTCCTTTCGGCGATGAGTCCCCTCAGCGCTTCGGGGTCGCCCATGCCGTCGGTCCCGCCGACTATCGCGATGCGCGGCGTGCCGACTATCGAGTAGTATATTCCGCAGAATCCGGGCACGTCAGAGCAGCGCATGTAGCCAAAGCGGGTGAGCACGAAAAGCAGCACGAAGATTAGTATTACTGCGGCTATCAGGTGGGGCAGGTTCTTCCTTATCGCCGCGGTGTCCACACGCTTGTTATCGCTCGCTCGTTTAATAAGCTTTTAGCGCTGCATTATTGTCTGGCTTCTCGCTTTAATAAGTTGCTGTTATTTCACTTTCTCGGGCGCCCGCATTCCCAGCCCGAGGGCGCGGCCGGTTCCCTGCCTGCTGGTGTTCTGTTTCACTGACAGCGAGCCTGCGCCGTTCGGCTCGGCGTAGGAGTTGTCTGGTATGTCCTGATTGACAAACGCGTGGGGAGCGACCCACGAGTTCCGGCCGACCTTGACGCCCGGTCCCAACGTGGCCCGGGAGCCTATGCGTGCACCGCTCCCGATTATTGCGCCTAGCTTGATGCGGCCAGTATTAACGGCTTCGCCCTTCACGTTGACGTTGATCTGGGCCTCGTCAAAGCGCAGGTTGGTGGTTCCGGCGCCATAAGTGAGCATCACGTTGTCCTCGACTATCGAGTCGCCGACGTAATTATTGTGCAGCCAGCACTTGTCGCCGATGTAGCTGCGGGTGACTTCGCTCGCGAACCCGACGACCGACCCTTCGCCGACGTGGGAGTTGAGCACGAGGGAACCGTTGCCTATGACGGCGTTCTTTCCGACATAGGTGGGCCCGCGTATGACGGCGTTCTCGAGAACGCGCGCCCCATCCTCTATGACCACCGCGCCTTCGACGACCGCCTTTGAAGACACCTGCGCCTTGGGCGATATGCGTGGCTTCTGGCGCGAGAGGAAGAACTGCATCACGTCAAGCACGTGCCAAGGGTACTTGAGCGGCTTCCATTCCCCGGTGTATTTGGCGGGCTTGAATTCGTACTCCTTGAACATGTCATCTAGGGCCAGCTCGTAGTGGTCGTCGGTAGTTACCCTCCTGTTGGAGTAATGCCGTTTGAGCAGGTAGGAGAGCTTGCTTGAGGGCTTGATCGAGTGGAATACCATGTTTACCACGTCAGACGGTTCGGCGCCCTTGCCTGGTTTCTCCTTGATTCCTTCTATCTTTCCGTTCTTGAGTTTCAGGTATCCGCCGGGTAGGTATTCTTTCACCCGATAGGCTGCGATTACCCCGTCAGCGCCCTTTTGGAACTCTGCCAGCACCATGCCGTGCAGCTCTGGTTCGACCACTTCATGGGCGCTCGTTATGTATACAGGCGAGTTGAACTTGGCAGCCTGCAGCCCTGCGAGGACTGCATCTCCCTGCCCCTTTGGCTCTTTCTGGACTGTGATTTTTGCGTTCACGCCTGCGCGCTGAACAGCATCGCGGATGCGCTGCTCGTTGGCCGGGCTGGCGACAACAATCGTGTCGCCCACGCCTGCTTTTGCTATCGCGTCGAGCTGCCATTCCACGAGAGTCTTGCCGCAGAACTTGAAGGTGGGCTTGTCGGTTAGCGGGGCGAACCTTGAGGAGGCTCCGCCGCAGAGCAGGATGCAGGTCGGGGGCTCTGCCTTCTTTTTGCCGTTCCTTTTAGTTTTTTGGGCTTTTGCCATGAGAATCGAGTAAGTAGATTACGTCAGCCAGCTATATAAAACTTTTTGCAAAAAGCTTTACCCGACTAGTTAGTGCAAATACTTGCCATATAATACATATGCTTTATATATTGTTGCGTATATAGCTTGGTTGATGATGACCACCCTGCTGGTGAGGAAAGAGACGCGCGACGCCCTCAAGGCGCTCGGGCAGAAAGGAGAGACCTACGACCAGATCATCCAGCGCCTGATAAGCGGGCAGCGAGGCCCACACCCTTCCGTGCACTCGCTCCCGCCCGGGAGCGAAGGCCACGATAAGGCGTATGCTTAAATAGTTACCTTATCATACTTATTTAAGGTGAGTTTGTGGTGAACATGACTTTGGCTATTCCAGAACAATTATACTCCGTCATGAAAAGACATCCGGAAATAAAGTGGACTGAAATAATGAGGATAGCGCTGCGCCAAAAGACGGCCCAAATTGAGAAGCAAAGGGATCCGCTAAGGGAATACGCACTTAAACACGCGGCAGAGGACTGGACGGCTGCTGATGAACTCTTTGAATTTTGAACAGGGGGACATCGTAACCGCTAACATTCCCTTTTCAAACATGGTTGGCTCGAAAATACGGCCGTTGCTAGTGATTAGCAACTCAGACTATAACAAAAGATATGCCGACATAGTCGTGCTTAAGGTGAGCTCTTCAAAAGAGAATCCTTTTCCTTACAATGTTGACATTTCCCAAAAAGACCTTGCGTTTGGCACGCTCAGGAACGAGAGCACCATAATGGTTGATTTTCCAGTAACTTTAGAAAAAGAAGAAGTGCTAGTCAAGATTGCCCACTTGTCCCAATCAAAACTGCTAGCCGTGAAACAAAAACTAAAGGAACTCTACCAGCTTTAGCCGGTTTTTAAGCAGAAACTCCGCCAGCTTTACGGCTTGTGGTAGATTAGGATCGGGTGGTGTAAGAAAGGTAAGTTCAAGAAGTAGTTGGGCTGGTCAGGAAACCGCCTTCTCGAGTAGTTCGGCGAATTCGGCGCGCAGCTTGGTAAAGCGCTCCTGCGTGGTCGCTTCTATATAGAGCAACAGCTTTGGGCCCGTGTTGCTCGCGCGCACCAGCACCCATGCATCCTTCCAGTCCAGACGCAACCCATCCATCGTGTTTTGCCTAGAGTCAGGATGCTTGGCTGCCAGCTCCTTTACCAGCCGGTCCGCCACACCAAACTTCTTTTCGTCCGCGCACGGGAACTGGACGGCATATTCTGCAAAACATGGCTGCACGATGCTGGCGAGTTCGCTCAGCTTGGCGTTGCGCTCGCTCATTATTTCCGCAATCTTGAAAGGAATAAGCAGGCCGTCATCGAAAGCAAAATAGTCCGGCAAAACGTAGTGGCCGCTCTGCTCCATCCCGAAAATGGCGCCGCGCTCGGCGCACCCGCGTATCACGAACGTGTGCCCTACCGGAATCAGGTCGACGTTTGCGCCCAGCGGTTCCAGCACTTGGCGTACGCGCATCGAGCACGCCATGGTCATGAGGACGAGCCCGCCGCGGTTCTTGCGCACAAGCTCCTCGCCAAGCACTATTCCTAGCTCTATTCCGGTGAGGAAGTTCCCGCGCTCATCCACCAGCGCCGCGCGGTCGCCATCGCCGTCAAAAGCCACGCCGAAATCGGCCTTCTCTTGCAGCACTTTCTCTCGCAGCGCTGTGAGGTTGCGCGGGTCGGGTTCGCTGGGCCTGTCGCGCGAGAGCGGATCCACTTTGGTGAACAGCCCGACCACTTCAAAGCCCGCTTTCCGGAACGCTTCCGGCGCGGTGAGGCAGGTTGCGCCCCCGCCGCAATCCACCACAACCTTCATTCCTTTCCTGACGTGGAACGCGTTGGCAAAGAAATCGGTGTAAGCCTCGGTGAAGTCCACCACTTTCTCCTCTTTTCCGTTCGCCGGTGGGGCGCCCTCCAGCGCCTCGACGTCGCGGCGCAGGTCCTGCAGGTCGGCTGGCGACAAGGCGTTGCCCGCCCCGGTGTAGCACTTTAGGCCGTTCCACTCGGGTGGAAGATGTGAAGCAGTAACGAAAAAATTGTAGTCAGCCTCGCTCTGCAGCCCTGAGAAGAGGGCGCAGCCGAAGTTCTGCGCGCCAGCGTCCAGCACTCTCGCGCCTCCAGCCAGCAAGCCATTAATGAGTTCGCGCGCCAGCGCAGGTGAGGACTCGCGTATGTCGCACGAGACGCAGTAACAGCCCGGCCAGCGCTTCGCAGCGCAGAAACCGATTGCGCGCATCACCTCGCCGGTCAGCGTCTTGCCCATGACTCCTCGTATGTCGTACGCGCGGAAAATGAACGGATCGACTTGCATCAAATCACTTGTAGGCCAAGCGGGTCGTGCAGCGGAACGGTAAGCGGCGCCCTGATCGGATGCCGCAGGTGTACGTGGCTTCCCTTCTGGTTCCTGAAGTAATAACCAATCTTTGAAAGCGCCTTGATTGTCACCGATCCGGAAACAACCGGCAGTTTCATACGTTGACCTGAAGTTCCACTTCTTTGACGTTTCTTTTGGGTGTTAGCGGAAGCCCGTCTTCGGCAAGGCTTTCAACGTGAAGTTCTATCGCTTCCTTGATGTTTTTCATGGCTTCCTCTTCGCTCTTGCCCTGCGATATGCAGCCGGGCAGCGAAGGGACTGTTGCAACAATGTATCCTTCTTCGTCTTTTTCTAAAACAACCTTAAATTTCATAATTATCAAGATGGTTTTGGATGTTTATGTTTAAAAGACATCAACCTACTCTTCTTCGCTTTCCGCCAGCGACCACGCCCTGCCCGTCGCGGTTTTGTCTGGTTTCAGTTCTTCAAGTAGAAGCCTTCCCCCCTTGGGAACAATCCTGACGTAATGGTCGTCGGGTACTCCTAGGATCGCCTTCAAGCTGGCAAACGCATCTTCCCGGCTAGGCTGCCTTCGTCGGCCTATTTCGCCGGTAACTCCCGGGGTCAAGCGCACGCTGCCCCGGTAGCCTGGAACAGCCCGTACTGGTTGGGCTCCTACCTGTTGTGGTCCCCTAATAGCCGCTACCAGGCGGCGGGCTTCAACCCGCATCGAATGAGGGAGCCTTCCGGTTTTTCTTGGTTGCATTGGATCACCTCGCGGCAAACCGCTTGTGCGAGCGCAGGTCGACGGCGGTGAACCGGTTTCCTTCCTTGCGTACGAGCAGCAGTGACTCGGGCGGCAAGCCCAAGAGCGAGCGCAGCAAACCAAGCGCGGCCTCGCGCCGCTCGTGAATCGAGGCGGGCTTGCTTTCCCCGAGAAAAGTATACTTGGAGGCCTCGCGGTCGGCCCCGGCCACGCGCATGCAAAGCTCTATGAAATCGCGTTGTTGTTTGCCCGATGGAACGAAAGAAACCTGAGAGAATCTTGCAGTGAATCCTGCCGATGTCGGCTTTCTTGCCTTGCGCTTTTTGGCGGTGCGCCCTGCCTTTCTGGCTTTTCGCGCCACTTTCTTTTTCTTCACGCTCTGCTTAAGGAATCCGGCTTAAATAGCTGCTCGGCGCTCGAAGAAAGTCTTAACCGCCGGCGGGACTCGAACCCGCGATGCCTGGGCAGGTACGCAGCTCTTCAGGCTGCTGCACTACCACCGTGCTACCATCAAAGAAGCTCTGCTTCTTTG